>NZ_JAUWQB010000036.1 GCF_030611305.1 Desulfobacula sp.
AACTTCCTTCGGACGGTCCCTCGCGGTTCCGCCCTTGTTTTCGGCTAATACTTGTGTTAACAAAACACATGTTAACAGGACTCACGTATAGGGGACTTTCACCCCATAAGTTCACGCCCGTGCCGGGCGTACACAACAAAATGCACCGGTCGAGCCGGTGATTTAGGTGTTAAGCCCTCAAGCCGCAACAGTGCAGAAAGGACGAGATATGAGCGAAACCAGTTATGAGATCAAGCCAATTGGGGTCATGCGGTCCGAACTGGCCAGTTGCGAGGCAGCACCTCGCCAGGGAAACGAAGGTGCACCCGATGCATGGGTCGAAGTGAATTCGGCGGTTGCAGAGGGACTTGAAGGTATTGCAGTGGGGAGTGAAATTATTTTGATTACATGGTTTCACAAGGCTCATCGTGACATATTGAAGTTACACCCCCGCAGGGACAAGAGCAAGCCTGTGACTGGTGTCTTTTCTACACGGTCTCCTGATAGACCAAATCCACTTGGCCTACACCGAGTTGCGGTTTTGGAAATCACCGGGAATAGATTAAAAGTGGGACCGATAGAAGCGATTGATGGAACGCCGGTGGTCGATATAAAGCCTGTGCTCCTGAAATCAGTGGACTCATAATGATGAGCCCTAACCATGCTCTTGCGGCGGATACGCAAAAGCCGCCGCGCCTTATGCCGGTCATTAGCATAGAAAGGTAATAGAGATTAAATTTTAGAATGAACAACAATCCTATAGGAATATTTGACTCGGGTGTAGGTGGACTGTCGGTTGCGCGAAGCATAAGGGAAAAACTGCCTAATGAAGATATGGTTTATATAGCTGACTCATTAAATGCCCCTTATGGAAATAAATCTGACGAGTTTATTTCCATGCGATCATCTTATATTATTGATCACTTAATCGGCATGAAAGCCAAAGCAGTAGTTGTAGCATGTAATACCGCTACAGTTAGTGCCATTGATATGCTGCGTAACAATTACTCAATCCCAATTATAGGTGTTGAGCCGGGAATCAAACCCGCAGTGGCTGCAAGTAAGAGCGGTACTATTGGAGTACTGGCTACAGAACAAACAGTAAACAGCGTATCATTTCAAAATTTAGTTAACCGGTTTTCTGATGAAGCTCACATTGAAACACAATCATGTCCAGGTCTGGTGGAACTAATGGAAACTCATAAATTTGAAGGGCACGAAATTAGATATATGCTAGAGAGGTATGTGATGCCGCTGTTGGAAAAAGGGGCTGATACTATTGTTATGGGCTGTACACATTTTGCGTTTCTGACAAAAATATTAAGAGAAATAATTGGGAGTGAGTTGAAGATAATAAATACGTATCAAGCAGTTGCAATAGAGACTTCACGACAACTCAATGTAAATAATTTATTGACATCTAACACTAAAGATGGAGATACAGAATTTTTAAGCAGCAATGTTCATGAAAAAACAGCGTTGTTGTTTGAAAAACTATGGGGAGAACCTGTCATTGTCAGTGGTTTCGCTTGATCGGCTTTTAATGTTTTATCATTTTAGCAACATCAACTATTTCCCGGGCCAAAATTTCAGCGGAATCTATAATTTCAAAGGGAAGATCAGAACTAATTACGCTAAGTTCTGTGCAGGCGATGATGACAGAGTCAACCCCGGATGAATTAAGGTTTTCACAGATTTCTTTATATGTTTGAACTACTTCCACAGATGTGTCCCCGGTTTTAATAGCCTTAATGACGTTAAAAAGTCTCTCCTGAAAAACAGGACCCGGATAGACAACCTCTATTCCAACCGCATGAAATCGTTTTTCATATAACCCTGTCATGAGCACAGCCGGGGAGGCAAGTATTCCTATTTTACTGCAATCCGGGCTGGTTTGTTTTAGGTGAGAAACAACAAGATCTATGAGGTTAATTACCGGTATTTTGACAGCATTTGAAACCGTCTCATAATAGTAATGGGCGGTATTACATGCAATCGCCAGGAAGTCTACCCCCCATGATTCAAGCCGGCGGGCCATATCGGCCATACACAGGCCAGGGTCTTCTCCATCTCCCTCAATGATGGCTTTTATTCTGGATGGAATCTTGGGATTGTTATCCACAATACACCGAATATGATCGATATCATCCAAAGCCGGCGTCAGTTGAATAATACGTTGCATAAGATCCACAGTGGCTTCCGGGCCCATTCCGCCTAAAATTCCAACTATTTTTTCTTTTTTTCCTGTCATCTAACTCTGTCTGAATGTATTCATATAAGCATACAGAGCAGGAGAACCCCCGGTGTGGAGGAAAAGCACATTTGAATCTTTTGGGAAATGGCCTTTGCGAACAAGATCAATAAGTCCTGCAGCAGCTTTACCGGAATATACAGGGTCAAGGAGAATAGCCTCAGTTTTGGCAAACAGTTTTACGGCTTCGACCATGGGGTCTGTTGGAAGGGAATAACCGGGTCCGACATACCGGTCAAAGCAGACAATATCTTCACGGACTAAGCCGCCTTTTACACCAAGTCTTTCAGCTGTTTCTACAGCCAGTTTGTAAACAATCTCTTCCTGAATATCTTTTGATCTGGAAACATTCATACCACTGATGGGAATCCCTCCGTTTACGCCTGTCATACCAGCCACCATTCCGGCATGAGTTCCGGCAGAACCTGAAGGGACAACGATGTGATCAATATCAAGACGCATCTCATTGAGTTGTCCCATGGTCTCTTCTGCGCAAACCGCATATCCCGTGGCACCAATTGAATTGGAAGCACCGCCGGGAATAATATATGGTTTTTTACCGGCTGCCACAAGTTCACCGGCCTTTTTGTTCATCTCAACCATCATATCGGAACCGCCTTCAACAACACCAATACTTTTCACACCAAGAAGCTCAAAGAGAAAATTATTCCCGCTTGCGTCTTTCTTGTAAGATCCCTTTACCCGTTCTTCAAGGATAAGGTGACACTCCAATCCTTCTTTGGCAGACCATGAAGCAGTAAGACGGGCATGGTTTGACTGAACAGCTCCGCAGGTAATGATTGTATCTGCACCCTGGTCAAGGGCATCACCAATACAAAACTCAAGCTTTCTTGTTTTATTACCGCCCCCGGCACCGGGAAGCAGGTCGTCTCGTTTGACATACAGGTTAACTTCTCCACCAAGCGCTTTGCTCAATGACGGCATGGATTCAATGGGGGTCGGGCCTTGAAGATAGTTTCTTCTGGGAAATTTGGTAAAATTCATTTGTGTCCTTTTGCTTTGTATATATTTTGTGTTAAAAATTAAAAACTTGCTTCCAATTCGGAATCTGCGCCTGTAGATAATTACACTGATCCCAATTTTATACTATGCGTTCTGCTTGATTCAAGCAAACTTCGACTGTAAGATTAGTATTTACTTTCGCGAGGATTATTCTTCATAGATATCCACGCCAAAGGCAGACATTCGCTCACCCGATTCCATGTAGTGTTCTCTAATTACACGCTCGATAATCTGAAAATTTTTTGTTTTTAGCGCATCGACAATCTCCTTATGCCTTTCGTAAACCTTTTTTGCAGTAAATAATTTTACCCAATGCTTGTAAAGTAGGAATTTTGAAATGCCCTGGCAGGCACGACGGCAAAGTTCTACAAGTAGAGCGTTGTCGATGCGAGAGAAGAGAAGGTCATGGAAAGCCTTGTCTAAAGGCGCCTGGTCTGATACAGAGCCATTATTGATTGCAATGTTATTCATTTTTGCAATGATATGTTCCAGCTCGGCAATATCCTTGTCTGTATAATTGTCCAGAACCTTTGCCACTGCAGCGGCTTCAAGTACCCCACCGGTAAAATAGCTATTTTTGATTTGTTTAGCAGTCAGCGCAGTAACATTTTTCCCTCTCTGGGGATGTGATTCGATAAGGCCTTCACGAATTAATATCTGCATAGCTTCTCTTATTGGAGCACGGCTGATGGATAGCTCCGAAGCTATGGCCACTTCTGTGATAGGAGCACCTGGAACGAGGTCTCCGCTGAGAATGCTCTCTTTCACGTAATCGACAACTTGGTCACTATAGGTTTCTTTTTTGAAATTATTCATAGAGTATATATTTTTTTAAAAACAATTCATAATTGTAATAAAGTCGATCAAAACACCAAGATATTATAGCATATAGATGTTGGTTTCTCAAAGCCAGTTAAATTAAAATTTTTCTTAAAAATTCCTTTAAACGTTCACTTTCAGGATTTTCAAAAAAAGATTTATCCGTGCCCCGCTCAATAATTCGGCCTTCATCCATGAAAATGATTTCATCGGCCACTTCTTTTGCAAAGCCCATTTCATGGGTTACAACTGCCATTGTCATACCTGATTGGGCAAGGTCCACCATAACATCTAAAACCTCTTTTATCATTTCAGGATCAAGGGCCGATGTGGGTTCGTCAAAAAGCATGATATCCGGTTCCATGGCAAGTGCCCTGGCAATGGCAACACGTTGCTGCTGGCCTCCTGAAAGATTTCCGGGATATTTATCAGCCTGTTCTGGAATTCCAACCCTTTCAAGAAGTTCCATGGCTTTTTTGCCTGCCTGTGATTTAGATTGATTTAAAACTTTGGTGGGTGCAATTGTTATATTTTCTATTACTTTCATGTGAGGATAAAGTTCAAACCGCTGGAATACCATCCCCATTTTTTGACGAAGCTTTATAAAATTAGTTTTAGGATCATTAAGAGAAATCCCATCCACACGGATATCACCTTCCTGAAAAGGCTCCAATCCGTTAAGAGATTTTAAAAGCGTGCTCTTGCCGGAACCGGAAGGTCCGCAAATAACCACGACCTGTCCCTTGTTAATGGTCTCCTTGACATTATCAAGGACCTTGAGTTCGCCAAACCATTTACTTACATTAATTATCTCAATCATTTATGCATACCCTTTTTTAAGTTCCAGTTTTTTGCAAATCCGGCTCATGCTAAAGCAAACAATAAAATAAACCAGTCCTACAAACAGATATAGTTCAACACTTCTCATTTCTCTTGCATCCACAATATTTGCAGATCTTAAAAATTCCCGTAGCCCGATAACATAGGCCAACGATGTGTCCTGAAAGACAACAACTGCCTGTGTAATAAGAGAGGGCATCATATTTTTCAAAGCCTGTGGAATAATAAAATATCTCATGGCCTGCCAATACGTAAATCCACTCGAATAGGCAGCCTCCATCTGACCCTTTGATATAGATTGTATTCCGGCTCTGATGATTTCTGCGAAATAAGATGCTTCAAAAATAGTAAAAGCAATGACCGCTGAAGTGAAACCACCAATGGGCCTGCCTATGATAAGCGGCACTAAAAAATAGAACCAGAATATAACCAGAATAAGGGGCTGAGTTCTCATTAGATTAACAAACAAAGTTGCCGGATAGTAAATAAATTTGAACTTGCTTAACCGACCCATACCCACCAGAATGCCAAGGGTAAGACCCCCTGCAATAGCTATCAATGCCAACTCAAAAGTGGTTACAAGACCACCCATTAAAAAGAAAAAATTATTTGAGATAACTTGCCATTCAAAATTCATGAGTTAGCTCCTTTTCTTATAATGAGACCTGGTACCGCTAATCTTTTTTCTATCCTGCCCATTGCACCGACCACTATCAGTGTGATGATCATATAAATCAAACAAGCTGCAGTGGTGGCTTCAAGTCCGTGGAAGGTATATGCTTCCACCTGCTGACTCATAAACGTTGTTTCCAATACACCTACGGTCATGGCAAGAGCAGTATTTTTAAATATTGTTAATATTTCAGTGGTCAATGGAGGAATAACAAGCCTTATGGCAAGGGGTATAATGATATAACGATATGCCTGATAATGGCTGAAACCAGTACTCAGGGCAGCATTAAACTGATCAGGAGAGATTGAGTTAATACCGGCTCTAATTTGCTCTGCCACTCTTGAGGATGAATACAGAGAAAGGCCCACAACAACAATCCAGAATTCAAAATCAGGAATTTCCTGATAGACCCAGGTTCGCATATTTTCAGGCAGAAGCGACGGTACTGCAAAATACCAGAAGAAAAGCTGCACCAGCAAAGGAATATCCCGGAAAAATTCAGTATAGGCTTCTGCAAAAATTCTGAGCGGTTTAAATTGGGTAATTCTCAAAGTACCGATGACGATACCGAGCAGCATAGAAAAGATACAACAAAGGACTCCTAATTTAATAGTTGTTGCTACGCCTTCAAGAATCCAGCCGCCATAGGGGTCTGTCCATAAAATTGACCATTTAAAATCATAGTTCAGCATATGTTTCTCCATCTACGGGAGGTCCGTAAAAGACCTCCCGAATATATTTAAAAAGACTATCCTAAAGATTACAACGGCCAGGACTGAAGTTTGATCAATGTTCTAAAGTCATCTGTCATTGGGAAAGGTACTACTCCGTTGGCACCAAACCATTTCTCATAATACTTCATGTATCTGCCGTCAACAAACATTCTGATAAGCTGTTCATTGATAAAATCTCTGAAGTTGGAATCATTTTCCGGAAGGATATAGGCATAGGGGTCATAGGAGAGCATTTCACCGAGAATCATATAATCATCAGAATTTTTAACTTTACTTTTCATGCCTGCCAGAAGACTTCCGTCAGTGCAGTACGCATTGATTATACCATTATTAAGTGCTAACATTCCCTGGGTATGCTCTTGATAAACAACTAATCTAACTGCTGGATTAAAATACCCGGATTTATTGAGATTACGGATAGTTTTTTCATTTGTTGAACCTTGAGCAGCACCAATTTTTTTACCGGATAGATCCTTTACTGTGCTATAACCTTCGCTTTTTTTAACCAACAACTGGCTGCCTGTAAGAAAAAATGTTAATGAGAAGTCAACTGTGTCTTCACGAGGAACTGTATGGGTCGCAGAACCGGTAACCATATTTAAGTTTCCGTTTGCAACCAAAGGAATTCTCGTTTTCGGGTTAACAACGATGGTTTTAAAGTTAAGTTTTTTGCCAAGTTTTTCTTCAAGAGCTTTATGAAATTCCTTTGCAAGATCGATACTGAAACCTACATGTTCGTTTTTATCATTATGGAAACCAAAGGGGATTGAGCCATCTCTCACTCCGGTAATGAAGTTTCCACTGTCTGAAATTTTTTTAAGCGTATCAGCTGCAATAGCACCTGTTGTAAAAACCAGCATTACCATCAAAATCGTACTGAATAACAATTTTTTTTTCATTTTAAGATCTCCTTTTTGTGTTGTCGGGCTTATACAGACTATGAAAATAGTTTTTTGCCCTTTTTTATTTAATGGGAAGACTCTTTTGTCTACCTCACTGTTAGACAGTTTTCTTTTTAGAAAACTGCATTAGTATTTTAGAAAAATGATTTCCTGAAAGCGAAATACAATTTTCTTCGTGTTTGTTTGAGTCAGGTAATACACACAAATGCCTCTGCCTCAATATTCGATCCCAGGGGAAGCGCGGTGACCTGGACAGTGCTACGAGCCGGAAAGGGATCTTTAAAGTGTTTGCTGTATACTTCATTTACAGCTTTGAAGTCGTTCATATCGGTCAGAAATAAAGTAATTTTAACAACGTCTGACATGCTTGCTCCAGCCGCATCAATTATGGCTGCCATATTTTGGAAAACCTGTTCAGCACGAATTGAAATATTCTCTTCAACCAATCTACCAATCTCCGGATCTAATGGCAATTGGCCTGAAACGAAAAGGAATCCAGCCGCAGTAACTCCTTGCGAGTAGGGGCCTATTGCTTGCGGTGCCTTTTTTGTTGATATAGTACTTATATTGTTCATAAGCTTAATTTTCCTATTTATCCTTGAGTTAGTTTTACAATTCATGTTGACTTATGTCGATTGTCGACAATCGACATAAATTATTCATATACTATGACCTTGACTGTGTCAATACTTTTTCCTACAAAACAAAATTTAATAATTTTAATATATCATTCAAGGATTTATCGGTTTCCAAGATAATTACGGCTCTGCTCATCCATTCTTTTATCAACATATTTCAGATCCTTTATTTTGGTGGTCATAAACAACAGGAATTTCGCCTGCTATCTCCAAGTATCAGCAATTGCCGTGCCATTCTGTAAAAATGGTTAAAGCCTTTTGCCTATAAGCATTTGAAACTCTATGCTCATGAAAAAAGCAATCTGTCTTTCAAAAATTTTATTCGATATTCTTGCAACATGTAAAAAAAACTGACGCTGGTTATGGCGTCAAATAGCCAGATACAAATGTGGGTGTCATGCTGTTTGAAATTGATTAAAGCGGTATAACGCTCAAGGAATTAAAGACTTTCGCCGGGTCTACTTGTCAAACCAGGAAGTGGTTCGCTTACAGATACTGACCAGCATCAGCATTACAGGAACTTCTATCAAAACCCCCACAACTGTGACCAGTGCTGCTCCTGATGAAAGTCCGAAAATCATCACTGATGTTGCAATAGCAACCTCAAAGTGATTGGATGCCCCGATCATGGTGACCTCAGTCACCATACCACCGAATATTCCTGCTATTTTTTCTTTTTCATAGCTTCCAGAAACAGGCTTTCCATGGTTCCAGATGACTTTGATTTTGCATTACCTGTAAATTGTTTCCAATTGTCTCCCTCTTTTTGATCAGGCGATGTCAGCGTGATTCTTCTTTTGTCCTCGTCAATCTCCTGGATCATCACCTGAACCGAACTCCCTGGTTTTAATTTTTCAAAAACCGAAGGGTTTGCTGCGCCGCTGATTTTCGAGGATGGCATCAACCCTGTCACACCCGGTTCAAGATTTATAAAAAGACCGAATTTTTCTCTTTTTTCCAGACGTCCTTCTACAATTGAATTGACTTCATATCTGACCGAAGCACCGATCCAGGGATCACCCAACGCATCTTTAATACTCAATGAAATTCTCTTGCTGTCCATATCAATGGATTTAATCACCACCTGGATACTGTCTCCCACCTGAACCACATCATCGGGCCTGAGCACCCTTCTGGTATGACTCATTTCACTGATATGAACCAGGCCGTCCACACCCGGTGCGATTTCCACAAATGCCCCGAACGACGTCAGCCTGACCACTTTTCCGGATACCTGATCCCCGGTGTTAAAGGCGCTTTCCATGCTGTCCCATGGATTGGATGATGTCTGTTTCATTGACAAAGAAATTTTAAAGGTATCTGATTCCTTTGAGGTTTCTATCTTTAACACTTTCACATTCACTACATCGCCCGGTTGAACGATCTCTTCCGCCTTTTCGATACGGGACCAGGACAGTTCTGAAATATGTGCCATTCCCTCAACACCCGGAATAAGTTCAATAAATGCACCATAAGGCATCAACTTGATTACGGTACCCTGAACCATATCTCCTTCTTTTGTTTTTTCAAAGAAAACTTTTAGTTTTTCTTTTATCTCTTCATTCAGCAAATCCCGCCTTGATACAACAATATTTCTTCCGCCTTCTTCAAATCGGGTAATTAAAAAATGATGGGTCTGCCCAATATACTCTTCCTGGTTTTCCACATATTTAACATCTATCTGACTTACAGGACAAAAAGCTCTTTTTCCCATGATGTCCACAGTAAAGCCCCCTTTAATCACACCGGTGACTCTGCCTTCAACAGGTGTTCCATTTTGGGACGCCTCTTTGAGCATGATTGCTTTTCCAGCACCGGAGAGTGCTTTAGACAATATAATTTCACTCTCACTTAATGAGACCACATAAAGTGTAATTTTATCGCCGACCTTATATGCAAATTCACCATTTTCATCCAAAAGCTCTGCTTTTCCCACTACACCGTCACTTTTGGTTCCCGTATCAATATATACACTGTTACTGCCGATGGAGATAATCCGGCCCTCGACCTTATCCCCCTGGTTCAGTTCATGACTTATTTTCGTATCATATGATTCAAAAAGCTCGGCAAAGCTCAATTCTTCCGTATTATCACCTTTATTATCAGCGGTATTATCATCAGCCTTATCATCAATTTGGTCTGTCATTTTTATTCTCCTGAATACTTATGTTTCTTTTGCATCCTGTACTACCCTTTACCGGTCAAAGTGTAAAGTCAAAAAAAAACACTTGAAAAAATACATCAAGACAGCCGGGACCCTTACAGGTGTTCGATCATAAAATGCAGCCTGTTTCGGACATTTGCTTCACTCATCCCGGCATCAAAATCCAGATAATAAAGATTCATATCAGGGTATACAGATTTAATTTTTATTTCCATACCCTTGGAAACAATATGATTTGCAATACAGCCAAAGGGTTGTAGGCTGAGGACATGATGAATGCCCTGTTCTGAAAAAGTGGCGATTTCACCCGGAACAAGCCACCCTTCCCCAAATTGATTGGTCATGGTCAGTATGTTGGAGGCTTTTCGAGCAATCTGCTTTATGTCTTCAAATGGTGAATAATATTTAAATCTTGAAAACAGCGCGTTTATCTTTTTATGGTATCTGTTTAACAGCCATTCAATGGGAAAACCCAGAAGATCTGTAAGTTTTCTGTGACGTATTCCTGCCTTAATATTTTCTTTATAATTCACAAGATCCTGGATAAAATAATCGATAATGGGAGGCAGGACAGGTTCAATGCCTTGCTTGATCAACCAGTGAACCAGGTGCTGATTTGAAAAATAATTATATTTTACATATATCTCACCCACAATCCCCATTTTGGGCAATTGTCTTTTGTTAACAGGTATTTTATTAAACTCATTAATGGCTTTTTCCAGTATTCTGAAAATTTGGGGATAATTATGGGTCACAATACAATTGCCGACCTTTTCCATATAGTGCTGCCGTAAGCTTTGACTCTGCCCGTTTATTTTCTCCCTGGGAGCTGTTGCATAATACATTTTTGCAATGCAATCTGCAAACATGGTGCTCACAAACAGAATCTTGGTCTTCATCAACCAGTTGATTTGAAAACCGGGCTGATCAATCAATCCCTGGGAAGTGGTAACAGAAATAATGGGTATATCATCAAACCCTGCTCCAATCATCGCTTTTCTGATCAGTGAAAGATAGTTGGATGCCCGGCACTGCCCTCCAGTCTGGGTAATACCAATGGCAATTTCATTGGTCTTAAACTGGCTGTATTTCAATGCTTTTATGATATCCCCGATCACAATAATCCCTGGATAACAAATATCATTATTGGCATATTGCAGACCCAATTCTACGGATTGTCTGTCCGGCTTAGGAAGAATTTTAAATTCATAGCCTGCGTTTTTAAATACTGCCGGCAAATAAGAAGAATAGTCTTCTGCAAAAAACGGAGCCCAAATGGTTCTTTTTTTATCTTCCTTTCTAAAACTTAAGAATGGTTTTCTTAAGATAGGCCCGGATTTTTTTTGCGATCTTTTTACTTTTAATGACTCCACCATTGAACGCAGTCTTAACCGGACAGATCCCGGACTTGAGATTTCATCCACCTTTATCAGGGTATGATTTTTTTGACCGGTCCTTAAAATTTCCCTTGCCTCTTCTATGACGACGGCATCCGGGCCGCAGCCAAATGAATTGAATTGAACCATTTGAATGTTATCCGGTTTTCCGGCCACCCATTTTGCCGCATTATAAATTCTGTTGGGATAGGACCACTGGGTTACCACTTGAACATCCTTAAGGGATTCAAAATCAGGGGGAATCGCATCCTCCGTGATAATATCTGCGCCGAGACCTGTCAGTATATCAGGAATTTTGTGATTTATCAGCCCATCGGAATGATAGGGTCTTCCTGCCAGTACAATGAGCAGGGAATTGTTCTTCTCTGCCTGATCAACGATTTTCAGGGCCTTGTTTCTGATCTGGTGTTTAACTTCTTTCTGGGCAACAAGAGCTGCGTCAAACGCTTTATAAATTTGCGGCTTGTTGATATTAAATAATTTTAAATACGCAACACAGGTTTTCCTCAACAAGATTTCATCATTAAAGTTCACCACGGGTTTATCCAGAGGGATACCAAATCTTTTTTCAGGATTGATGGTACTGTCAATCACATCGGCATAGCTGGATACAATAGGACAATTGTAGGTATTTACGGCCTGTTCATATTCCTTTTTTTCAAACACCACAATGGGATAAAAAATCCTGTCCACTTTTTTTTGGGCCAGTTCATAAATATGTCCATGAGCCAGTTTGGCAGGAAAGCAGATATTATCAGACATCACTGTTCCTATGCCCTTTTCACTCAAACTGACGGTGGAACGCGGCGACAGATAGATATTGATCCCGCAACGGGTAAAAAGTGCATGCCAGAATACAAAATTCTCATAAAAATTAAGACATCGCGGTATCCCGATGGTCATCACCGGGTGATCATGGGGGGAAAGGTCCCGGTTGAAAATCAGATCATTCTTATACCTTACAAAATTAAACCCCCTGTCTTGCTGGGTCTCCTTTAAGGTATAATATTTTTCACACTTATTGCCGGAAAAAAAGGATTTTCCATTGGAAAAAACAAATCGGGTTACTGCACAATTATTTTCGCACCCCTTGCAGGACATCTGGCTTGTTTGATAGCTGTCAATGTGTTCAAGCTTTGACAGCCCCGGAAAACCGGTTTGCGATGCAGGATCTGCCACATAATCATTAAAGGCAACCAAAGCTGTGCCAAAGGCACCCATCAGTTCAGGAATTTTAGAATATGTCACTGCCTTGCCCGTCATCAGCTCCAGGACCCGAACAATAGAAGGGTTTTTAAACGTCCCGCCCTGCAATACAATATGATCCCCCATCTCAGACATGTTACGAATTTTTAAGACTTTAAACAGACAATTTTTGATCACAGAGTAGGACAATCCTGCGCTGATGTCTTCCACTGCTGCATTTTCCCGTAAAGACTGCTTAATCTTTGAATTCATGAATACCGTACACCGGGTACCCAGGTCACAGGGTTCCTTTGCGTGACAGGCAAGGCGTGCGAACTCCTCAATACGATAATTTAAAGAATTGGCAAGGGTTTCCAAAAAAGACCCGCATCCGGAAGAACAGGCCTCGTTCACTTCGATCCGGTTGATGACCCCGTGGTCAATAAAAATAGCTTTCATATCCTGCCCGCCGATATCCAGGATAAATGAAACCTCAGGATCGATAAACCGTGCCGCCGTATAATGGGCAATGGTTTCAACAATCCCTTTATCAATATTAAATGCTGCCCTGATTAAATCCTCACCATATCCTGCCACAACACTTCTAACAATTTTCACCTTAGGATTGAGTTCAAAAACCTGTTTCCTGAATTCAACCAACCCTTTAATTACTGCCTTGATCGGGTTTCCGCCATTATTTGTGTACCAGGAAAACAATATCTCCTTATTTTCTCCGATGATAACGATCTTTGTGGTGGTTGATCCCGAATCAATACCGATGAAACAGTCTTTTCCCTCATAAGTTTCAATGGTGCAGGTTTGAAGGGGGATCGTTTTAGACTGTTCTTTCCAGTGCAAAAAATGGTGTTGACTCTTAAACAGGGGATCAATTCGATCCTTGACCGGTTCCGGATTTTCAAGTTCTTTTTCCAGAGCTTTGATTACCTGGCTGACAGATATGGAAAGGGGCGGATGTCTATCAAACATGGCTGCGCCGATTGCCGGTATAAGTTCTGATCTTTCGGGCATCACCATATCAGAATCAGAAAAGTTCAAAATCCTCAAAAACATGTTCACAAGCTCGGGAAGGAACGTGAACACACCGCCGCATAAAAGTATTTTGGGTTTTATATCCACTCCCCTTGCAAGGGAATTGATGCATTGAACCGCCACTGCATGGAATATGGATGCGGCTATATCCTTGTGGGAAATATTACGGCTGAGCATATTTTGAACATCAGTTTTGGCAAACACACCGCACCTGGATGCCACAGGATAGATATGGTTATGGGATCCGGCCAGATCATTCAATTGAAAAGGGGTAATATCCAACAAGGTGGCCATTTGATCAATAAAGCTGCCTGTCCCGCCTGCGCAGCTTCCATTCATCCTTATATCAGGCGGTTTTCCCTTATTTAAAAAAATAATTTTTGAATCTTCTCCGCCAATATCCACGGCAGTTCTGACATCAGGATATTTTTTATTTATTGCAGCATTGGTTGCGATCACTTCCTGAACAAAAGGAAAATCAAGTTTTTTTGAAGCCCCCAATGCTGCAGACCCGGTTAACTTCAGATCAAGAAAGCAATCACCTTTTTGATCAAGAACATCATGAAAAAATAACGTCACCGTCTCATAAATTTTTGCGTGGTGTCGCTGATAGTCTGAAAAAACAAGGGTTTTATTTTGATCCAGCAGGACAATTTTCGCAGTTGTGGAGCCGATATCCAGGCCTGCTTTATACAGTTTTGCCTGCTCCATTTACGCACCCCCCGACTTCTAATCTTTCATCTTTATCAATTTTATTAAAAATTCAACTTTTTTTAAAGAAAAAAAGGAACTGAGGTCATGAACACGTCAATCATTCCTGTTAAGCGTGTGGTTCAGTGCTTTAGCCAAAGTTTTATTCATTCCCGGAAGTAGTGCAATCTCTTTAATTGATGCTGCTTTCATTTTGGCAATGCCTTTAAAATGTTTCAATAAGACTTTCTTTTTCTTGGGTCCAATGCCGGGAATGGTATCAAGGACCGAAATTCCAGCCCGTTTTTCACGACGTTTTCTTTGAAATGTAATGGCAAACCTGTGGGCCTCATCCCTGACCTGCTGTAACAGGTACAATGCTTTTTTAGCCTGACCGGTATTTAACGGATTGGATCGCCCTGAAATATAAATTTTATCAAATTCCTCGCCTTTTGTCACATTCTTTTTTGCAAGACCTGCCACCATAAACCTGTCTTCAATATTCAGTTCTTTTATGACGGCTACAGCCATTGAAAGCTGCCCTTTACCCCCGTCAACCACCAGAAGATCCGGGTATTCCATTTCAGAAGGGTCTTTTGAAAAACGCCGTTCAAGGACCTGATACATGTATGCGTAATCATCCTGAAAATCAAGATCCCGGATAATAAACTTGCGATAACCGTCTTTATAAGGTCTTCCGTCTTTGAACACCACCATGGAAGATACCGGGTCCTGTCCCGAAAGGTTGGAGTTATCAAAACATTCGATTCTTGACGGCAGTCTTTCCATTTTTAACAATTCCTTTAACATCAGGATGGAGGCCCGTTCCTCTTCTTCCTTAAGCAAAGATTTTTCAAGTTCCCTTGACGCATTCACATGCGCCATTTCAACAAGTCGTTTTTTTTCACCCCGAACCGGAACACGGATGCTCACCTTTTTCCCTTTTCTTTTGGCAAATAAATGTTCCATCTCCTCGGTGTTCTCAATTTTCCGGCTCAACAGGATAATAGAAGGTAAAAATTCCGTGTTCTTATAATATTGTTCTATAAATGCAGACAAAACCTCATCCGGTTCCTTAAATCCCAGGTCAAGGGGATAATGCGCCGTATCAATCAGATAGCCGGATCGAACGGCCATTACTATAATCACCACCCTGCCCTTTTTTGCAGCAAAGGCAATGACATCCCTGTCTTTCATGTCCGGGCTGACCACCACCTGTTTTTCCATGATATTTTCAATAGCAAATATAGTATCCCGAATCTGGGCTGCTTTCTCATATTCCCGGGATGAAGAATGATCCATCATCCGGGCTTTGAGTTTTTTTACGACCTGGTGTGATCTTCCCTTTAAAAAAAGAATAGCATCTTGAACCTGTTTTTTATATCCCACAACAGAGACATCATTGCAGCAAGGCCCGAGGCAGGCCTTGATCTGAAAATTAAGACAAGGCCTTGACCGGTTTTTAAACTGGGTTTTTTTGCAACGGCGCAACTTAAATATTTTTTGAATCTGCTTTAAGGTTTTATTGACACTGTGGCTTGAAGAATAGGGGCCGAAATAATGGGCCTTGTCATTTTTTATTTTTCTGACTCTCTGAATGGCAGGATAGATCTCATTCATATCAATCCTGAGCAAGGGATAATTTTTCCCGTCTTTGAGAATCACATTATACTTGGGGTTGTATTCTTTGATCAGGTTTGATTCAAGGATAAAGGCTTCATGACCGGAAGATGTAATAATAATTTCAAAATCCTTTATCATTTCAAGAAGAGCGGCTGTCTTTGCATCATGATTGGTTTTTTTTATAAAATATGATGACAGCCTCTTTTTAAGATCTTTGGCCTTGCCAATATAAATGGTTCTGCCTTTGGTATCCTTCATCATGTAAACCCCCGGTCGGTGAGGGGTTTGCCGGTACTTTTCAAGTATAGGACTGGTCATGGTCATTAAAACCGCTTAATATCCATTAATTCTTTAATTTTATCCCTGTATTCTGCCGCTTTTTCAAACTCAAGAGTTTCTGCTGCAAGTTTCATTTTATATTCCAGGTCTTTAACAATATCTTCCAGATTCAACTCCTGATCTTCATAATTCTGTATATCTTCATCCACAGATCCTATTGCTACAGCCTGGCTGTCCCGGGCTGAATATTTAAACAAATTAATGTTTTTTTGGATGGTGGTCGGCACAATCTTATGTTTCTCATTATATGCTTTCTGAATTTTTTGACGTCTTCTCGTCTCTGAAATGGCTTTCTTCATGGAGGCGGTCTCTTTTTCCGCATACATGATCACCCTGCCAAACACATTTCTGGAAGCCCGGCCAAAAATCTGTATAAAGGACCGGAAAGATCTTAAAAACCCCTCCTTATCTGCATCCAGTATGGCCACAAGGGAGACTTCGGGAATATCAAGGCCTTCCCGCAATAGATTGATCCCGATCAATACATCAAACAACCCTCTTCGAAGATCCTGGATAATATCCATTCTTTCCATGGTAGGAATATCTGAGTGAAGATATTTAACCTTCACCCCCAGATCTGCATAATAATCCGTCAGATCTTCTGCCATCCTTTTAGTCAGGGTGGTGACAAGGACCCTTTCGCCCGCCTCTACCTGTTTCATGATTTCTTCATAAAGATCATCTACCTGGGCTTTGGCATCCCGGATCTCCACTTCAGGGTCAAGCAGTCCTGTGGGTCTGACGATCTGTTCCGCTACCTTATCTTTGGCCTTTTCCATTTCATAGTCTGCCGGTGTGGCAGAAACATAGACAACCTGGGGGACTTTTTGTTTAAATTCTTCAAATTGAAGGGGACGATTGTCAATGGCTGACGGCAGCCTGAACCCATGTTCTACAAGGGTTGTTTTTCTAGAACGGTCTGCCTTGTACATGGCCCCTAACTGGGAAACAGAGATATGGCTTTCATCAAAAAAAAGAAGGAAATCATCCCCTATATAATCCAGGAGAGTTGGCGGCGGTTCTCCGGGTTTTCTCCCTGTCAGATGCCTGGAATAATTTTCAATCCCGTTGCAATAGCCGATTTCATTGAGCATTTCTAAATCATACCGGGTTCTTTCGTCAAGGCGCTGGGCTTCGACAAGCTTGTTATTGGTATGAAGATATTCAAGACGTGTTTTTAATTCTTCAACAATGGCTTCCATAGCCCTTTTTCGAGTCTTTTGCTTGGTGACATAATGGGAGGCTGGATAGATCACCGTCTGATCAAAACTTTTCAGGACATCACCCTTTAAAGGATCAATCTCTGAAATCCCCTCTATGGTATCTCCAAAAAAATCAATCCGAACAGCTTTATCTTCTTCATAGGCTGGAAAGATTTCAACCCTGTCCCCCCGGACCCTGAATACTCCGCGGTGAAAATCAGTATCATTCCGGGTATACTGGATATTGACAAACATCTCCAATACCTTTTCCCGGGAAATTTCCATATCCCTTGTCAGCGTCACCCTTAAATCAAGATAATCTTCAGGTGCTCCCAGGCCATAGATACAGGATACGCTGGCCACCACAATCACATCCTTTCGGGCAAGAACGGATCGTGTGGCAGAGTGCCGCATCTTGTCAATGACCTCATTAATGGATGAATCCTTTTGAATATATGTGTCACTTGCCGGGATATAGGCTTCGGGCTGATAATAATCATAATAAGAGACAAAATACTCCACACAATTATCAGGAAAGAGAGCCTTGAATTCATTATAAAGCTGGGCTGCCAAAGTCTTGTTGGGAGCAATAATCAGGCTTGGCTTTTCAACCCTTGCAATAATATTGGCCATGGTAAAGGTCTTGCCGGAACCTGTCACCCCTAAAAGGACCTGATGCTTTTCTTTATTTAAGACACCTGCTGAAAGATATTCAATGGCACCTGGCTGATCTCCTGTTGGAGAATAATCTGAAACTAAATTAAATAACCCCATAATATAATGATGATACCTTATAGTGGGGTCAGGCTTGCGTATTTGCGCTTTTGATCAATAGCGCAAATACGCAAGCCTGCCCCCGTTTACGTATTTGCAATTTAATACCAGTTTTCATGTTATCAAGTTGAAAGACCGTAAACAATATGTAATGATAAATTCCATTTAACTATAACCAGAAACAAGGAAGCCTGCCATGGAAAATGTTGCCGTTATCGGTGCAAGCCCGAAACAGGAGAGATATTCTAACAAAGCCATCCGGCTGCTCGCCGAATACCATCATAACCCCATACCTGTTGCACCAAAGCATAAAGAGATAGAAAACAAAAAAGTATATCAAACCCTTGAAGACATTCCTGAAAAAATTGATACTATAACAATGTATATAGGCCCGGCACGACAAGAAGCCATCATCAGTGATATTGTCAAATTAGCCCCCAAACGGGTGATTTTTAATCCAAACACAGAAAACAAAACAGCCTACAAACAATTAAAACAGGCCGGTATTGAGGTGGTTGAGGCCTGCACCCTTGTGCTGCTGAAAACCAACCAGTATTAAAATACTTTGAAACAAAAGAAATACAAGGGTAATATACTTTCGTTTGGTGAAACAGAAACCTGGAGGAAAAGAACAGGTTGAAAATAGATACCCTATTGAAACGCATGAATGATACCGGGAGGAAAAAGACAAATGGCAAGACTCAACAGTGAACTTAAAATAAAAAACATGTCTATCAGAAACAGGCTTGTACTGCCCCCGATTACCACAAACTACGGTACTTCCAAAGGTCTGGTTACAGAAGATATCCTTGATTTTTACACCGAACGGTCCAGGGATGTGGGGCTTGTCATTGTTGAAGCAACAACGGTTCAATCCAGTGGGGGCATTGTTCCGGGCAGTCTCGGGCTCTGGAATGATTCCCATATTCCGGGCATGGCCAGGCTTGCAAAAACCATACAGCAGCAGGGAGCCCTGGCGGTTGTACAATTAAACCATGCGGGGCCGAGGTGTACACCGCGTGAAAACGAAAGACACGGTTTTTCACCGTCCGGTGTGGCCTTCCGGCCGGATGTCAAGCCAATTGTCATGGATACCCGGGACATTGAACAATTGACCGATGATTTTTCCAAAGCGGCGATTCGAGCTGAAACCGCGGGATTTGACGGTATTGAGATTCACGGGGCCCATCTCTATTTATTGAGCCAATTCTTATCTCCATTGACCAATAAAAGAAAGGACCGCTATGGTGGTGATGCCAAAGGCCGTGCCACACTGGCGCTGGAAATAGTAAGGAGGGTCCGCGAAGAACTGGGACAAGAGTATCCGATTTTTTTCCGGATAAATGCCGAAGAAAGAATTGACGGGGGACAAACCCTTGAGGATGCACTTGTCATCGGCGGATTACTGGCAGATGAAGGTGTGGATGTTTTTGATATTACCTTGATTACCCAGGGCGGCTGGAAAGAAATTGATGATAAAAAAATCCTCGTGGGATCTTCGGCTTTACCCAAGGATCTCCCTTCAGGCGCAAATATTGCCCTTACGGAAAAATTCAGGGAAGAAATCAAGCGTCCCGTTATAGCGGTGGGCAAGTTCGGTATTGGCCGGGCAGCTACTAACGCGGTGGAAAATGGAAAAATTGAACTGGTGGCTATCGGCCGGCAGATGATCTGCGATCCGAAATCCGCTCAAAAAATGCTTGAGGGAAATGATCATGATATTATTCCATGCGATGAATGCTTAAAATGTTTTGCCACCATTGGAAAGGGTGTTCCCATGGCTTGCAAGGTCAATAAAAACCTGCCTTTTTAAAAAAAATGAATTGGGTTGATCCCAGGGTGGATTTTAGGGTAAAGAAGATTTGGGGTTTTAGGGCATTGGTTTAAATTTAAAATTTTGGATATCTATGAATTATAAAACTATCGCAAATGTCCTGGGAAAATTATTGATCGTTACCGGCTGTTCTATGGCGTTTCCATTGATATGCTCGCTTTATTACAGAGAAAACGACCTGAATGCAATTGCCATTACCGCGGTCATCGCTATTGGTCTGGGATATCCGTTGTGGCGGTTCTTTCGCAGATATAACGATTTAAACATAAAAGACGGCTTTTTCATTGCTGTTTTTGGATGGATTCTGATTTCTGCAGTTTCCGGCCTGCCGTTTATGATCCATGGATCGATTCCTTCTTTCACCGACGCCTTCTTCGAGATGATGTCCGGCTATACCACCAGTGGTGCGACCATACTGACAGATATCGAAGTGGTTCCGCACGGATTGCTATTCTGGCGCAGCCAGACCCATTTACTCGGGGGGATGGGTTTTTTAACATTGACCGTAATATTTTTGCCCCATGGAATGGGGGGGCTGCGTATATTCAGGGCTGAGTCAAGTCCTGGTCAGGTCATTACCAAAGAAAAATTTATACCCCGCAACCGTGATACAATGATCTGGCTCTGGGGAATCTATATAGCCCTGATCCTGGTGGAAATTCTTTTGTTGTGTCTGGGCGGCATGTCAATTTTTGATTCCATGTGTCATTCCTTTGGAACGGTGTCAACATCGGGCTATTCGCCATGGAATGCCAGCATCGGGCATTACAACAATGCCTACTTTGACTGGGTCATCATACTTTTCATGTTCTTAGGTGGAATGACGTTCATGCTTTTCTACCACATGGCCCAGGGAAACTGGCACATTGTAAAAATCAATACTGAATTACGCTGGTATATAGGGGTTATGCTCTTTTTTTGCGGGATGGTGTCATGGATCTTGTGGAAGGAAAATACATACGACCTGATTAATTCGATCCGTTATGCTACCTTTCAAGTCACCTCTATTCTTACAACCACTGGGTTCACCACGGCCGATTATGAGCAATGGCCCCAGGCAGCGCAGATGTTCCTCTATGCGGTGTGCTTTATCGGTGCCTGCGCCGGATCAACGACCAGTGGGATCAAAATCGTTCATTATATCCTGATATGGAAATTCGGAGTAGTGCTCATAAAGCGCATCTTCTTTAGACCAATGGCAGTGGTATCGGTCCGTTTGAATCAACGTCCGGTCGACCCCCAAATCATCCATCTGGCGGCCTGTTATTTTATCATTAATATTTTCCTGGTGCTGGGCGGCGGGTGTTTCATGACACTTTCAGATGAAATGGATTTTACAACTGCCATGAGTTCGGTGATTTCAACACTGATGAACATTGGGCCGGGATTCGGTGGGGTGGGCCCATCTAAAAATTATGCCTTTATCTCGGATGCGGGCAAATGGTTCTTATCCTGGAACATGCTCGTAGGCCGGCTGGAAATGTTTTCAGCCCTGGTCATATTCTACCCGTCTTTCTGGAGGAAATAAACGGATTCAGGTCAGAAATAATTTCTGGACATCTCTTAAATGCTGTGACATACAGACCACGATCGCCCGTTCATTGTTTTGAATGTGTGTGTCCCCGATGGCAACCTGCCACACGCCATCTCTATGGATGCTCCCTATCATCATTTTCCCATTGTAATAAGAACCCAGTTTGGAAAGGGGCTTACGGGTAATCGGCGAATTTGGGGCGGCAACGATTTCTACCATTTCAGCATCAAAACCATGCAGGTGCGCCACGGAAAGCAGCTCCCCCCGGCGAATGAATTTTAAAATCTTGTTGCCGGCCAGTATTTTTTTGTTCAAAGCGAGATCTGATCCCATTGTCGTCGCCAGTACCACATAATCTTCTTTGTTAACCAGTGCAATACATTTACTCTGTTTGATGTGTTGTTTGCCGTGTTTGTGCCTACTTTGTGAAGTCATCAGATGTTTGGCCAGCACGCAGCTCATGATATTGGTTTCGTTTTCACCGGTGGCAGTGATAAAGGTGTCCATTTCCAGCAGTCCCGCTGAAATCAGCACATCTGAATCCGATCCGTCACCGTATAACACTTCTGCATTCTTCAGTGCAAAGGAGAGCTCTTGAGCTATGGTTTCGTCTTTCTCGATCAGTCTGACCTTGACTGTTTTGCCCAACAGCTCAGCCAGGCGGGATCCCACAAGTCCCCCCCCTATGATCATCACCCGATGGCGTTTTTGCTGTGAAACACCTGTCAGGCCCATCAATCGGGTCAAGTTCTCGTTACTGGCCATAAAAAAGGCTTGATCCTGGGGCAATAGTTCATCCTCACCGCCGGGGATCAGCGTGGCGATCCCCCGTGCAATCGCAACTACCCGGAACGGAAATTCATTATACTCTTTAGAAATATCTTTCAGTTTCCTGTAAGCCAGCGGCGATTCCTCATGAATGCGGGTGGCCATGGCCTGTATTTGCCCTTTGGCTACAGCGATAATGTCGTTTCCGGCCCGAAGCTTAATCAATCTGAAAATTTCCTGGGCAACCAACTCTTCCGGGTGGATGATCAGATCGACTTTAAGATCCTTGGCATTCAAAATGGAATTTTCATTCCCGAACTCTCTGGAGCGCACCCGGGCTATTTTGAGTGGAATACCAAAGCGATCACCAATCAAGCAGCTCATCATATTCACGGCATCGTTGTTGGTAACCGAAATGAGATAATCCATCTTTTCGGCACCGGCTTCCCGCCAGCATTCGATACTCATGGCATTGCCCTGAATCAGGCGGGCATCTATATTCCCATCGGCATGACGAATCGATCCGCTATCCTGCTCAATAACGGTGATTGCATACCCTTCATGAACAAGACGCTTGGCCAGGTAATAGCCTACACCCCCCAGCCCAAGAATCAGGATATTAGTCAATTTTGCCGGTTTATTTCCATTCATATATCAAACGGTTCCCACTACTCATCAATTGAAAGCTCAGTCCATAATCAAATACTAAATACCATAGTTTTTGTCAACTTCGTCGGCTGGACTATTCGGTGAGGCTGAAAACAGACAGCCATTGAATTTTGTTTCATTTATGGTATGAAAACCAGACAACAATTTAATAACAGGAAGATGAGTCATATGAAAAAAAAGCTGTTTTGTAATCAAAACCAAAAAGAGTTAATGGATATTGCTGTTGGAATTAAAAAGGCTGCAAAATAACTCGGAATCGTTTTTGAAAATCCTATATTATCCCTGGTTACCATGACCAGTGCAGGCATTCCCTATTTAAGGATATGCTAAGAAGGGCTTGTCAACCTGAAAGGCGGGAAGACACTTGGACTTTTTGTTAGTACCAGAGGATTATTGTTTGCCTGATAAATCCAATATGTGATAAATAAAACATTTATAGTTAACAATAACAGCAAGGATACAAAGATAAATGGAAGCAAATATTATAAAAGGGCATTTTATCGAATCAATTATCAAAGAAGATATAAAGAACAACAAAAATGACGGTAACGTCGTCACCCGTTTTCCTCCTGAGCCCAATGGTTATCTTCATATCGGGCATGCAAAATCCATTTGTCTGAATTTCAATATGGCCAATAAGTTTAATGGCAAATGCAATTTAAGATTTGATGATTCCAACCCGGCAAAAGAAAAACAAACCTATATCGATTCCATCAAATCGACAGTTAACTGGCTGGGATTTGAATTTGGAACCGCGCTTTTTGCGTCCGACTATTTTGACCGGCTCCATGACTTTGCCGTTGAGCTGATTAAAAAAGGCAAGGCCTATGTGTGCAGTCTTAGTGCAGATGATCTCAGAGAATACCGTGGCACCTTGACTGAGCCGGGAAAAGACAGTCCTTACAGGGAACGATCGGTTGAGGAAAACCTGAGCCTGTTTGCACGGATGAAAACCGGTGAGTTTGATGAGGGTGAGCATACTCTCCGGGCAAAAATCGACATGACGTCGCCCAACATTAATCTTCGTGACCCCATCATTTACAGGGTAAAAAAGGCCTCCCATCCCAGAACCGGTAACCAGTGGTGCATCTATCCCATGTATGATTTTACCCATTGTCTTTCAGATTCTCTGGAAGGGATTACCCATTCCCTGTGCAGCCTTGAATTTGAAGATCACAGACCCTTGTACGACTGGACCCTGGATGCGCTTGAAACCCCCTGCCATCCCCAGCAGATTGAATTTGCCCGAATGAACATCAATTATACCGTTTTAAGTAAAAGAAAGCTGCAACGACTTGTGGAGGAAAACCATGTACAGGGGTGGGATGACCCAAGGCTTCCTACCTTGGAAGGCATGAAAAGAAGAGGGTATACCCCTGAATCCATCAGAAATTTCTGCAATATTATCGGTGTGTCCAAAAAAGACAGCCGCATTGATACGGGGCTTCTGGAAAGCTGCCTGAGAAATGACCTGAATGAAAAAGCCCCCCGGGTCATGGCAGTACTACGGCCCTTAAAAGTGACAATTGAAAATTATCCCGATGATCTGACAGAGGAGCTTGCCGCCAGAAACCATCCCCAAAAAGAAGAGATGGGTACAAGGATGATCACTTTTTCCAAAGAGATCTATGTGGAACAGGATGATTTTATGGAAAACCCGCCAAAAAAATTCTTCCGTCTGAGCCCTGGACGGGAAGTCAGGCTACGATATGCTTACCTTATTACCTGCAAGGATATTATCAAGGACGAATCCGGCAATGTAAAGGAACTGATCTGCACCTATGATTCGGCAACAAGGGGCGGGAATGCCCCGGACGGCAGGAAAGTCAAGGGTACCATTCACTGGGTTAATGCCAATGACTGCATTAATGCAAAAGTAAGGCTCTATGACCGGTTGTTTAAAGATGAGAACCCGGAACAGGACAAACAGGATCTTATTGAAAATTTAAATCCCGGCTCCCTGGAAGAACTTGAGTCCTGCAAACTGGAAAAAAGTCTCACCAATGCTGAACCGGAAAACGTATGCCAGTTTGAAAGGCTTGGATACTTTTGCCTGGATTCTAAAGATGCCGCCAAGGGCAATCCGATTTTTAACAGGACAGTGACGATGAGGGATGCCTGGGCAAAACTTAAAAAAAAATAAAGCGGGCTTTATTCAAATCTCCAGGTCGTCCCTTCCGGGCCATCCTCAAGGATGATATTCCTGGCTTTAAGATGGTCTCTGATCTCATCTGATTTTGAAAAATCTTTGTTTTTCCGGGCTTCTGTCCTTTGTCGGATGAGATCTTCAATTTCATCAGGATCAATGGCCATATCTGCCACGCCCTTGTCTTTTTTAGCCTTAAAATAGGATTGCGGGTCCAGCGAAAACATGCCAAGAATATTGGAGGTGGCCTTAATATCGTTATAGGAAAGACTCAATATTTTAAGAGTGCCTTCATCAGGGGCGTCGTTTGTATCGTCCAGAAGCTTGTTCCCTTTTTTAACCACTTCAAAAATAGATGCCAATGCCTTTGCAGAATTAAAATCATCATTCATGGCTTTGGAAAAATCATTCCACAGCTCTCCTTTTTTAGACTCGTCAACTTTTATACCTGCCTTTTCCAGTCTTTCAAGAAAGGCATAAATCCTGTCCAGTCCCAGAGAAACTTCTCTCATGGAGTCTTCAGTGTAATCAATGGGACTTCTATAATGTTTTGACAGAAGAAACATGCGGATCACCTCAGAGGAATATATCGCAAGGACTTCCTTGATCATGGTGAAATTATCCAGGGATTTTGACATTTTTTCATTGTTAATGTCCACAAACCCGTTGTGAATCCAATATTTTACAAATTGACGGCCAAATGCCGCCTCGCTCTGGGCGATCTCGTTTTCATGGTGTGGAAATATCAGATCTTTTCCACCACCATGGATATCAAACCCTTGTCCAAGGTATTCATAGCTCATGGCTGAACATTCAATGTGCCAGCCGGGTCTTCCGTTACCCCATGGACTTTCCCAGAAAGGTTCACCCGGTTTGGCAGGCTTCCACAGGACAAAATCAAAAGGATTCTTCTTTTTCTCGTCCACTGCAATCCTCGCCCCTGCCTTCATGTCTTCAAGATTCCGGCCGGAAAGTTTTCCGTAATCCTTAAAGGAATTAATGGAAAAATAGACATCCCCTCCCTCAACATGATAGGCTTTGCCTTTTCCAATAAGCATCTGGATAAAATCAATAATGTGTTGGATATGTTCGGTGGCTTTGGGTTCAACACTCGGTCTTAATACATTGAGTGCATCCATTTCATTGTGAAATTCATCAATATATTTCTCTGTAATGGCGATGCAGTCTTCCCCGGTTTCATTGGATTTTTTAATGATCTTGTCATCCACATCCGTAAAGTTTCTGACATACCTGACTTCATACTTAAGCTCCATGAGCCATCTGAAAATCGTGTCAAAGACGATAACAGAACGGGCATGACCGATATGACTGGTATCATAGACGGTGGGTCCGCATACGTACATCCCGACCTTGCCTTCATTCAGGGGTACAAACTCTTCTTTTTTACCATGTAATGTATTATAAACTTTTAAACTCATTATATTTTTCCCGTTATAATTTTTCCTGGATAAGCTTTACTAACAGTGTACACTGGGCCGCGATGCCCTGCTCTTTTCCAATAAGCCCCAATGTTTCAGTTGTGGTGGCTTTTACATTCACAAGATTTGAGGCCATATTCAAAATCCCGGCAATATTTTCTTCCATTTTTTTCTTATAAGGACTGATCTTTGGAACCTGAGCAAACACAATGCAATCCATATTGGATACTTCATATCCTTGTTCTCCCAACAGTGCTCCACATTTTTTAAGCAGGATCGTACTTGAAATCCCTTTATATTCGGGATCAGTATCAGAAAAATGCTCTCCAATGTCCCCAAGGCCCGCAGCACCTAAAATTGCATCACATACCGCATGGATTAACACGTCAGCATCAGAGTGGCCCAAAAGTCCCCGGTGAAAGTCTATATTTACACCGCCAATGATCAGCTTTCTGCCTGATACAAGCCGATGAACATCATATCCTGATCCTATTTTAACCTCAGGTTTTTCCATATCTTAAAAATTAGTCTTTCCCTCAATCATTCAACTTAAAAAAATCAAAGGCTAATATATTTACTTTTCCTTGAAAAGTCAAAATCTCACTCTTGTTATGACATCATGGAATACAAAATTCCCCTTGTGATATTTATCACTGAACAGGTTTCGTGGTTTTAGTCATTCTCATTTCCGCCATCTTTATTTTTATCTGATGACCAATAAATTTCTTCTTTATTTTAGACGTAATGGCTTTTCTGGCCTTCTCTACCAACAAAGACTGCTATTAATTTAATTGATTAATCAATTTAAAACATACCGTCAAGAAAGAAAGCGATTATACTGAATTCATCTGGTTTCTTAAGCGTATAAATTTCTTATGATATTGATCTGTATATTTTTCAATAAAAAAAAGGTACCCTGTGCTTAATATAAATTTGGAATAAAAAACCAAGACACGGCTCGAGGATATTCAAAATGGAACGATGCGGCTGGGCAACAAATGATCCGATTTATATAAAATACCATGACGAGGAATGGGGCGTACCCGTTCATGATGATAAAAAACTTTTTGAATTTATCATATTGGAGGGTGCCCAGGCAGGGCTCTCCTGGCTGACGATTCTTAAAAGAAGACCGGGATATAAAAAAGCATTTGCCAATTTTGATGTTGAAAAAGTGGCAAGATTCACTCCTGAAAAAATTGAAAGACTGCTTTTGGACCCGGGCATTATCCGTAACAGGCTCAAAGTCAATGCTGCTGTGTCAAATGCCACGGTCTTTATTAAAATCCAGGAAGAATTCGGATCTTTTGACAAATACTCATGGCGTTTTGTTGACGGGAAACAGAAAGTAAACGAATTTAAAACCCTTGACCAGGTGCCGGCTACAACCAGGGAATCTGATGCCTTTTCAAAAGATCTCAAGCAGCGGGGATTTAAATTTGTGGGGTCTACCATTATCTATGCCCATATGCAGGCAGTGGGCATGGTCAATGACCATCTTGTCTCCTGTTTCAGATATAAAGAATTGATGGTGGAATAATGTGCAAAAAAAACGGTTCTGAATGGTCCGGCGATTTTAATTATCCTGACACCAAAGGTCTATTGAATTTAAATGACCGTTTCTTTTCTTTTGAACGATTTAAAGAAAAACGCTGGTGTTATATGGGTATCATTCACCCGGATATTATTTTCGGGTGTGCAGTGGTGCATCTTGGATATATTTCAAGTGCGTTTGCCTTTGGCTTTGACCGCCAGCGACAAAAAATGATGAACCACTCTCTTGTATTTCCCCCTTTAGGACAAGTTCGATATGATCGAAACCCCGAAAACGGCATCTGCAGCTACAAAAGTCTCCGGGGCAGGTTGATCCTCACCCATGATAAAAAACATGACAAAAAGTCAATTGATGTCTCTTTTTATCTGCCGGGCAAATCTCTAACAGCCGATATTGAGGTCATTGAACCGGATGGCAGCATATCACCCATGCACTTTTTAATGCCAATGGGAAACGAAAGGCCTGCATTTACAACTAAAACCGCCGGACTGAAAGCCCGGGGAAAAATCATTGTGAATAAAAAGATCTTTAACCTTGCATCTGAAAATACGTTTGCCATCTTTGACTGGACCAATGGATTTTACCCCAGACAAACATTTTGGAACTGGGCATGTGGTGCAGGATTTGCAGATGATGGAACTCAAATCGGACTTAATTTCTCATCCGGTGTATATGAAAACGGTTTGCTGGAAAATACGGTCTGGATTAATGGGACACCCATAAAACTGGGTGAAATCATATTTACCTATGACACAAAAAACCCTGAACATCCGTGGCAGATCAAAAGCAAAGATAATCTTATCAATCTTAGATTCAAGCCCGAAGGCATCCGAAAGGCAAATGACAATCTTGGCATTATTAAAAGTAAGTTCAACCAACCCTGTGGTTCATTTGAGGGTTCAATAAAAACTCAAGACAATCTTTGCATTCACCTTTCTTCTGTTGGCGGTGTGGTTGAAGAGCATTTTGCCAAATGGTAAAATGTC
Source organism: Desulfobacula sp. (assembly GCF_030611305.1). Classification (GTDB taxonomy): domain Bacteria; phylum Desulfobacterota; class Desulfobacteria; order Desulfobacterales; family Desulfobacteraceae; genus Desulfobacula. The sequence continues at coordinate 29,215 of NZ_JAUWQB010000036.1, forward strand.
TTGAAATCCATGCCAATCTCATTTATAAAAACGATTTAAGGGAGGAATAACATGTTTCTTGTCACGGCTGGTCAAATGCAGGATATGGATAAGCAGGCCATAGAATCTTTTGGTATCCCCGGACTCGTTTTAATGGAAAACGCCGGAAGGGGTGCATTTGAAATACTCCTTAAAAAATTTAAAGGTATTAAAACAAAAAAAATTGCCGTGATAGCCGGTCGGGGCAACAATGGCGGAGATGGATTTGTCATTGCAAGGTATTTGATGGAAAAAGGGATCGTTGTTAACACTTTTTTATTATCTTCAAAAGAAAAAGTGACAGGTGATGCAAAAGTCAATATGGCGCTTACCCAAAAATTATGTGACCGATCCCGCACCTGTTCCATTATTGAAATCCCGGATGCAGATACATTTAAGGAGCAAAAAAGCCGCATTCTCCACCATGATCTCTTCATCGATGCCATTTTGGGAACCGGTCTTAATTCAGATGTCAGGGGATTTTTCAAGGATGCCATTGAATTAATCAATTCTTCCCAACGACCTGTTTTTTCAGTTGATATCCCTTCAGGGCTTCACTCGGATACGGGACAGCCGCTGGGAATCGCTGTAAAGGCGGATGCTACAGCCACCTTTGCTTTTGCCAAGGCCGGTCAACTTCTCTATCCGGGAAATAGTTACACCGGCGATCTTGAAGTCATTGATATTGGCATTCCAAAATTTATTGCCCGGGAAAAAAACATTAAACTCTCCCTGGTTGAAAAAAATGAAATCGCTGCCTGTTTCAGTCCCAGGGAATTCCAAAGCCATAAAGGCAGCTTCGGACATTTACTGGTCATTGCGGGTTCAGCCGGAAAGACAGGGGCTGCTGCTCTTTGCGCCAATGCAGCCATGCGGTGCGGCACAGGTCTTGTGACATTAGGAGTTGCCAAAAGCCTCAATAAAAACATTGAACCCCAGGTCACAGAACCCATGACCCATCCTTTACCTGAAAAAGACAAAGGGTTCTTATCAGACAATTGTTTTGATGAAATCCAAACACTTTTAAAAGAAAAACAGGCCCTTGCTCTAGGCCCGGGTCTTGGCACCCGGAAACCCACAAAAAAGCTTGTCAGCAAACTCATTGAAAAAAGTGACGTGCCGCTCATTATTGATGCGGATGCAATCAATTGTATCGCCCAAAACCCCGAAATTCTAAAAAAGAAAAACTCTCCTGCCATATTAACCCCCCATCCCGGTGAAATGGCAAGGCTTTGTAATATGACAACCCGGGATATCCAGGCAGACAGGTTAGGCATTGCCTCACAATTTGCAAAAACCTATGATATCATTCTGGTCCTGAAAGGTGCCCAGACCGTTATCAGCTTCCCGGACGGAAGATCCGCTATTTGTCCCACCGGCAATCCCGGTATGGCTTCCGGCGGCATGGGGGATGTGCTCACCGGCATGATTGCAGGCTTTTGTGCCCAGGGATTTTCCACTGAAAATGCAAGTCTTACAGGCGTTTATATTCATGGTATGTGTGCTGATATCCTTGCCAAAGATATTGGTGCGTTTGGGTTTGTTGCTACAGACATGATTCAGATGATCCCAAAAACCATTCATCACTATCTGTTATGAAGATCATAGAATCAAAGAGTTCAAAACAGACCCTCAAATTGGGGGAAGCGGTAGGCAAAGAAATTACCCAGAGGATCTGTATTGCCCTCAAAGGAGAACTGGGTGCAGGAAAGACAACCTTTGCCCAGGGGCTTGCCAAAGGACTTGGAGTGTCTGAAAAATATTATATCACAAGCCCGACATTCAACATCATCAATGAGTACCCGGCTGGGTTATTTACCCTTTATCATCTTGATCTTTACAGGCTTGAGTCTGCGGACGAACTTGAAGGTATCGGGTTTGATGATCTTGTTAATGACAACCATATTATTGTTGTTGAATGGCCTGAAATTCTTAAGCGTATTTCTTTTAAATTTGATATTGAAATCAATTTTAAATTTGATGCGCAGTATAACAGAATAATATCTGTTATTGCCTCTGGACAACCAGGATCAAATCTGTTAAGCAACTTATTTTTATAAATTATAATATTTACCAATACCGGAGTTAGTATGGCTTTAAGAGTACAAAAATATGGGGGAACCTCTGTTGCAGACATTGAACATATCAACCATGTTGCAGACAGGGTCCAGAAAGCACACGATAAAGGTGACAAGCTTGTCGTTGTACTCTCTGCCATGTCAGGCGTAACCGACAGTCTTATTTCTCTTGCCAAACAGGCCTCAAAAAGGCCTGACAAAAGGGAGCTTGACGCACTTCTTGCCACGGGTGAACAGACAACTGCAGCCCTTCTTGCCATGATCCTCAAATCAAGAGGATACAAGGCAAAATCGTTTCTTGGTTTTCAGGCAGGCATTCATACGGATAAAACATCCGGCAAGGCAAGAATACTTGATATTAACGGTCAAAATATACAATCGGCCCTTAACGAAGGAAATATTGCCGTAGTTGCAGGATTTCAGGGTGCAGATGAAGATGGTACCATCACTACTCTCGGCCGGGGAGGGTCCGACACATCAGCCGTTGCCATTGCATCGTCCCTGAAAGCCGATGTCTGTGAAATCTTCACAGATGTGGATGGAGTATATACCACAGACCCAAGAATTTGCAGCAGTGCGAGAAAAATTAACAAAATATCCTATGAAGAAATGCTTGAAATGGCCATATTGGGTGCCAAGGTTCTTCAGATCCGTTCGGTTGAATTTGCAAAAAAATATAATGTGCCCATACATGTAAGGTCAGCATTCAGTGAGGAGGAAGGAACAATGGTTGTCAACGAGAGTTCTGATATGGAAAGTGTCATTGTATCAGGTATTACCTGTGATATGAACGAAGCAAGAATAACCTTAAAGAAGGTTCCTGACCAGCCCGGTGTTTCGGCAAAAATATTCACCCCCCTTGCCGAAGCGGAAATATGCGTGGACATGATTATTCAGAATACCCGCTCCGGTGGTGAGACAGACCTGACCTTTACTGTGCCCAAGGATGACTTTGAACGGGCAAAAGAAATTTCCCACAAAGTTGCCAAGAACTTGGGTGCTGTTGAAATTCTCACAGCTGAAGAAATTGCCAAGGTTTCAGTTATCGGACTGGGAATGAAAAGTCATTCCGGTGTGGCAGCCACCATGTTCCAGGCCCTGGCATCTGAAAATATCAATATCCGGCTGATCAGCACTTCCGAAATCAGGATTTCCTGCATCATCCTGGCAAAATATGCGGAACTTGCGGTAAGAACGCTTCACACAGCATTCGGGCTTGATCCGGAAAAATAACCCTGACATGGTGTCAAAACGTAACTCTGAAAATTTTGTCAGCCTTGACCTGAAAATGAAATAATCTTCCCGGATTGAAAGTGCGTATTCTTCCTTTCTTTTTCTTCCCTTAAAAAAAATATTAAATCAATTTTCTTCATATTCTTCTCTTCTTCTTGTAATCATATTCTTCCA
>NZ_JAUWQB010000135.1 GCF_030611305.1 Desulfobacula sp.
GTTTATATTGGGTGTTATAGAATAATTTAATAGAAAAGTCTAGATTTATTTTTATGCTTTAATATCAGTAGGTTATCCAAATTATTGCGGATTTAGCATTTACATTGAAAAAATATTTTTGTTCGTGCGAAATGTGAGTTATAATATTTTGACAATTCATGATGGAAAAGGAAAAAAAGACAGGACCGTTCCGCTTCCCGAGTCTATCAGGTCAGAATTGAACGCCCAGGTTGAAAATGTGATTGCACAACATCAGTATGATCTTGATAAAGAATATGATGGTGTATTCATGCCGGGGATACTTGAAAAAAAATACCGGAATGCTGGAAAGGAATTGACCTGGCAATGGTTTTTCCCGGCAAGAGAATTGACCTATGTGCCTGAAACAAATGAATCCCGGCGTTATCACCTGCATGAAACCCACGTGCAAAAAGCCATAAAGAAGGCTGTCAAAAAATTAAAGCTTCTTAAAAGGGCCTCGCCCCATACCTTCCGCCATAGTTTTGCAAGCCATTTGCTCCAGGCTAATTATGACATTCGGACTATTCAAGAGCTTTTGGGGCACAGCGATGTCCGAACCACCATGATCTATACCCACACGGTCAAGTCCAGGAAGATCAAGGAATTAAAGAGCCCGCTGGATCTGTAGTTGTGGGGTTCCCGGCACAGCTCCGCCCTGTCGATTACAATATCATTGTTCAAGATATCTGTAAGAAAGTAATTTTTTTGTTCCTTATTTATATAAAGGGGTGACGGAAAAATCAATCGGGGTAAACCCCTATTTTTTGAAAATTTTCAGGTTTTGTCCTTGCCAGTGGGGATAAAAATTACCAGGTGAGGATTTAGTAGAAATGTGGTAAAAGCTAACATTTATTATTTGATTAACTTTAGGATGTTTTACCATGCTGCTGATTTTTCCGCCCGTTGCCAAACCGTGTGAGCCTCCTGCCGGGGTGGCACTTTTGTCTGCTGCTTTAAAGGAGCAGGGGATTTCGTGTCATGTGGTTGATGCAAATATTGAAGGGCTTTTATATTTGATCAATTCAAATATTGTTCCCATTGATTCCTGGTCAAAAAGGGCATTAAAGAACAGGGAAAAAATACTTTGTGATTTAAAAGACAAGGCTTTGTATGAAAATATGGATCGGTATCATCAGAGGGTCTATGATTTAAACAAGCTTTTGTCCATCAGTGTGGATACTAAAAGATTCAGGATAACGTTAAGCGATTATTCGGATGCGAGCTTGTCTTCTGTTAACAGCAAAGATTTGCTGAAAAGTGCCAGGCTGTATAAAGAGAATCCGTTTTATCCGTTTTTTGAAGACAAGCTGAGAGGCAAGGTTCAAAATACAGATTCGAAATTTATCGGGATTTCTCTTTGTTACCTGAATCAGGCCCTTGTGAGTTTTGCTCTTGCCGGATGGATCAAAGATAATTTTAAAGACAAAAAAATTGTTATGGGCGGCGGTCTGATATCCTCCTGGATGAGCAGGCCGGATTATAATGATCCCTTTAAAGACCTTGTTGATGTTATGATCAGGGGAGAAGGGGAACAACCGCTGCTGGAACTTTTTGGTGTAAAAGATGTGGATAAGAAGCATTATGTTCCGGATTATGATTTTGTAAAAGACGATCTGTATATAGCTCCGGGAAAAGTTTTGCCTTTCAGGGCATCCATCGGCTGCTACTGGAGCAAGTGCAGGTTCTGCCCTGAAAAGGCGGAAACCCGTCCCTATAGTTCCCAGCGGGCATCAAAGGTGTTGCAGGATTTAAAGGTGGTTGATCAAAAATATGCACCTGACTATATCCATTTAATCGACAATGCCGTTACCCCGGCTTTTTTAAAAGCCTTGTCAAAGAGTAAATTTGGATTTAAATGGTATGGATTTGTGAGATTTGAAAAAGAGTTTCTGGACCCGGGTTTTTGCCATGGCTTGAAACTATCGGGTTGCGACATGTTAAAACTGGGCCTTGAATCAGGGGACCAGGGCGTGCTGGACCAGATGAACAAGGGAACCCATCTTAATTTTGTGTCAACCATATTAAAGAACCTGCATCAGGCAGGGATTTTAACTTTTGTATACCTTCTTTTTGGAACGAGTTTTGAAGACGAGCAGAGTGCGTTTAAAACGCTTGAATATATCAAGGCACATGAAGAATATATTGATTATTTAAACCTGGCTGTATTTAACCTTCCCAAATTCAGTGATGATGCTAAAAATCTTGATACCCGGGAGTTCTACCATGGTGATCTTTCTTTATATTTAAATTTTAAGCACCCGTTCGGATGGGACAGAAGGCAAGTCAAACAATTTTTAGATAAGACATTTAAAAAACAGGTGTCTGTCGGGTCGGGCATACGTAAAAACCCCGCCTTTTTTTCATCAAACCATGCAGTGTTTTTTAAAAAAATCAAGGGAAATCTATCATGATTGCTCACATTCTATCAACCGGTGATGAAGTCCTTTTAGGAGATATTGTTGATACCAATTCAGTCTTTCTTTGCAGCGCACTAAAAGATATGGGGGTTGAAGTTCAAAAGATTATGGCAGTGGGTGATGATGTTGAATCGATTGCATCCATCATCGGTGACATATCTTTAAAGGCAGATATCTGTCTTGTGACAGGCGGGCTGGGGCCGACCCGGGATGATGTAACAGCCCTTGCATGCAGCAAAGCATCCGGCCACAGGCTTGAGCTGGACCAGGACGCTCTGGTATCCATGAAATCCTATTTTAAGAAGAGAGGATTTGCCTTGACCAGAGATAATGAAAAACAGGCCATGCTGCCGGCAGGTTCACGCATGCTTATCAATCACAATGGTACGGCACCGGGATTTTATATAAAAATCAACCAGTGCCGGTTTTTCTTTATGCCGGGTGTCCCTTCTGAAATGAAAATTATGTTTGAAAAAGAAATCAAACAGGTATTGAAGGGCGAATTCAATCTCAATGATGATATTTTGATTGAACGGCTCACCGTGTTCGGCCTTTCGGAATCAAGGGTCGGGGCATTATTAAAAGGGTTTAAAACAAAGTTTCCAGAAATGCGGCTGGGTTTTCGGGCTGATTTTCCTGTGATTGAAGTCAAAATAATTTTAACGGATTCTGATAAAGACAATAAAAAGGCGAGATCTGATATTGCAAAGGCAAAACAATGGGCCATTGGGCAACTTGAAAACAAGGTGGTGTCAAGACAAGGATTATCCATTGCACAGGAAATAGGGCGGTTGTTGACAAAAGAGAAGAAAACCCTTGCCATTGCAGAGTCCTGTACAGGCGGGCTGATTTCAAACATGGTGACCGATGTGGCCGGGAGTTCCAACTATTTTTTATTTTCAGGCATTACCTATTCCAATGATGCTAAAATAAACATTTTGAATGTACAAAAGAAGACGATTATTGATTTCGGAGCGGTTCATGAACAGACCGCCCTTGAAATGGCTCAGGGTGCAAGGCATAGAGCCGGCGCTGATTTTGCCATATCAACCACTGGTATTGCAGGGCCTGGGGGTGGTACTAAAGAAAGGCCGGTTGGAATGGTATGCATAGGACTTTCCGGGCCATCAGTTTCAATGGCTAAAACATACAGATTTTCCTTTGACGACAGGTTAAGGAATAAAAAAATGTTTGCTATGATGGCTTTGGAGCTTTTAAGACGTCATCTGGTTTCCGTGACCAAAACAGCTTAAAAACCATGCCACAGCTTCAGTCTCAAACTGGTCCTGATCTTTTTTTTCTGTCATCTGATGATCTCCGTTTTTATGGATGATCAATCGTTTGGGCTCTTTTGCAGCATTGTAGATATCATAGGCATTTGAAACCGGCACCACCTGGTCTGCATCCCCGTGGAAAACAAGCACATTGAAAAGGTTGTGGGCTTTGTTTCGAATATTAAATAGAAGGTTCTGCTTAAAAAAGCTTAAGGGCAGGGCAGGGTGGTTTTCATTGGCATCCATTGGAATATTTTCAATGGTCCGGCTCTTTACAGGTGCTGAACAGAGTACAGCCCCGCAAAGATTGATATCCATTTTTAAAAGTGATTCCCAGGCGTTTATACAGGTGGCCCCTCCCATGCTGGACCCGAAAACAGCCAGGTCCCGGCTGGTCTTTCCAAGATTCAGAATATGCTTTGTTGCATTGATAAAATCAATGGTACGTTTTTCAAGGGAAGTGTCTTGGATAAAGTCACCCTGGTTTTCACCGCAGCCCCTGTGATCAAACCTGAAAAAAGCCATATTGTTTTTGACAAGCAGTTCTGACATCACCTTTTGTTTTGCCGATTCTTTTGAGCCCTCAAGACCGTGTGAGCCGACAACAAGGGGCGGATTTTTTACCTTGGGCAGGTGCAGAATCCCTTTAAGTGAAAATCCCCAGGATACGAATTCAATGTCATGGCAGCTTTTTTTCATAACTTGTCTTTATGCCATTAAACACTTATAATATCAAGTTTTGAAAATCTGGATGAACCATTTATTTAAAAAGAAATATGGATTATGACAATTAAGAAAAGAAAAGCCTATGAACTGGAAATCACAGATCTTGCCTTTGGGGGCAGGGGGCTTGCAAAGCCTGATGGTCTTCCGGTTTTTATTGACCGGTGTATCCCGGGCGATGTGGTATTTGCAAAAATAACAAAAAAGAAAAAATCCTGGGCAGAAGGAAAGCTGATAAAAATTATAAAGGAATCTCCCTTAAGAAACCAGGGAAAATGCCAATACTGTAATTTTTGCGGGGGATGTAAATGGCAGCAGATCGAATATGATCTCCAGCTTGAGTATAAAAAAAGACATGTGACCGAATCCATGGAGCATATCGGCGGGCTCAAAGATGTCCGGGTGAATGATGTGATCCCGTCTGACAGGATTTATGAATACCGGAATAAAATGGAATTTTCCTGTTCCTCAAAAAGATGGCTTCTGCCCTGGGAGCTTGAAAATGAGGAGATTAAAAAGGGTTTTGGCATTGGACTTCATGTGCCGGGTACCTTTGACAAGGTCATTGATATTAAACAATGTGAAATCATGCCAAACCTGGGCAATCAGATATTGGACGATGTTAGAAATTTCATAAAAGAATCAGATCTTTCGGCCTATCATTTAAGGACCCATGAGGGATTCTGGCGGTTTTTAATGCTCAGACATTCCGTGGCCTTTGATACATGGATGGTTAATATTATAACCAAAGAAAAAAATATTGACGTGGTTCAAAATCTTGCAGACTTGCTGGCACAAAAATATCCCGGGATCAAATCCATATTGAACAATATAACTGATTCAAAATCAGGTGTTTCAATCGACAAGGAAGAAATTACCCTTTATGGTGAAGATCACATAAAGGAAAAACTGGGAAAATTTGAATTTAAAATATCGGCTAATTCATTTTTTCAGACCAATACCAGGTCCTGCGAGAAATTATATTCAAAAGTTTCGGAATATGCAGCATTGACCGGCGATGAAATTGTGATAGATCTTTATTCGGGAACCGGTACCATTCCCATATGGCTGTCAGGCCAGGCAAAAATGCTGTATGGCATCGAGATTGTGAAAAGTGCTGTTATCGATGCAAAAAAGAATGCCCATCTGAATGGAATCGAAAACTGTGAATTCCTTGAAGGGGATATCAAGGATGTCCTGCCACGATTAAAACAAAAACCCGATGTGATGATTATAGATCCGCCAAGGGTTGGTATGCACAAGGATGTTGTTAAACAGGTGCTTTCGATCTGTCCTGAAAAAATTGTCTATGTCTCCTGCAATCCGGCAACCCTTGCCCGGGATCTTGAGATGCTGGGCCCAAAATATGAGATCAAAGAAGTTCAGCCAATAGATATGTTCCCCCATACCTATCATATTGAATCTATTGCATTGCTTTTGAAAAAATAGAGAAGGGTAAATGGGGTCAGGCTTGCGTTGTTGTCGTTA
>NZ_JAUWQB010000080.1 GCF_030611305.1 Desulfobacula sp.
GCAATGGCCTTAAGGTTTTTGGAGCCCATGACGGCACCGGCCCCGCCCCTTCCTGCCTGGCGGTTGTATTCGCAGCCGATGAGAGCAAAAAGAACCTTGTTTTCTCCTGCCTGGCCAATACCGGCAATCTTTATGGTGTCATCATTGAGTTCCTTTTTGATCAGGCGGTTGGCTTCCAGGGTATCTATTCCCCAAAGGTGACGGGCATCCCTTATTTCCACATGGTCATCGTTAATCCAGATAAAGACGGGTTTTTGTGCACAGCCTTTTATAATGATACCATCATATCCGGCATATTTGATTTCAGGAGCGAAGCTGCCTCCAAAATAGGAATCCAGGAAAATACCGGTCAAAGGAGATTTGGTGACAACACATCCCCGCATGGCCGGGGCCATGGTGCCGGTCAAGGGGCCAGTCATAAACATGAGAAGATTGTTTTTGTCTAAAGGGTCAGTGCCAGGGGGAACCTTGTCATAAAGAAGCTTTGCTCCAAATCCCTTTCCACCGATAAAATCTGTTTTAAAGGCATCAGGAACCGGAAAGGTTTCAAAAGATGAACAGGATAAATCAATCATCAGAAATTTGTTTGTGTAGGTTTCAGTCATTGATCTTTCCTCTATAAGCAAGTTCAAGGGCTCCTGTCGGGCAGGCCTCAACACACAGAGGTTTTCCCTGGCACAATTCACATTTAACGGCTTTTTTGGTGTCAGTATCCAGTTGAATCACCCCCATGGGGCAGTATTGGGTACACAGGCCGCAGCCGATACATTTATCCTGGTCAATGCAGACAATGCCGTCATCCCCGCGGAAAATAGCTTTGGAAGGGCAGACATTCATGCAATAGGCGTTTTCACACTGATTACAGAGCACTGGTATATGGTAGAGATTTTCATTTTTGGGAAGGATCAAAAGACGGGCCCGCCTGGGGTTATATCCTTTGACCAGGTCCATGCTGCATGCCAGCTGGCAGATGCTGCAGCCTGTACATTTGTCAAAGTTTGTGTGAATAAAGGCTTTGATGGCGTTCTCCCAGTAAAGTTATCTATTCTTAAAGTTGAAAATATCACATATTATGTACTATGTAAAGCGCTCAATTCTTTTTTTATTGCTTTTAAAAAAAAGCTATGATAGAATTTCCTTATTTGAATATAAGTTATTGAAATATTTTAATAAATATGCTATATTAGCATTCAAAAATGGATAAGAAAAGACACATAACCTCAAAAACCCTTGCACTTTTTTTAATGTTATGTACCGACACAGTCAAAATCAATTAGAATTCGAAAATTTTTGTTTGCCTTTTGGTGGTAAATTACGATCTGACAACCGATGGGTGAAATTGGCAAAATTTATTCCCTGGGGAGAATTTGAAATCAGTTATTCCAAATCTTTAAAAGGATCAGGATTTGGCCCCCCGGCAAAATCTGTTCGAGTGGCTCTTGGAGCACTGATCATAAAAGAACGGTTAAGAACCAGTGATGAAGAAACCGTCGAGCAGATCCGTGAAAATCCTTACTTGCAATATTTCTTAGGTTTCAAAGAATACAAAGATGAAGCACCGTTCCATCCGACAATGTTTGTACATTTCCGAAAGCGGATAAGCAAATCAATGGTTTTTAAAATAAATGAAGCCGTGAATAAAAAAGCAGTCTCCAAAACGCAAAAGGCTTCTGACGATGATTCAACGCCTCAAAACAAAGGTAAGCTTTTGGTTGATGCAACTTGTGCACCGGCAGATATAACCTTTCCAACTGATCTGAAGCTTTTGAATAAGGCCCGGGAAAAAAGTGAGCAAATTATAGATGTGCTGCATCTTCCTCACAAAGGGAAAATGAAAAAACCCCGCACATACCGAAAGAAAGCACGCAAAGACTTCTTATCCGTTGCAAAGAGTAAAAGGCTTTCCAAAAGCAAGCGCCGCAAATCGATCCGAAAACAAATTGGTTATGTTGCCAGGAACCTAAAAACAATCGACCTGTTATCCGAAAACAGTTCTCTTTCGCTTCTTGACAGACGTCAGTATAAGGATCTGCTTGTTATTAACGAGTTGCTTCGTCAACAAAAATGGATGCATGAGCAGCATGAAAACAGGATTAATGACCGCATAGTAAGCATTTCGCAGCCCCATGTCAGACCGATAAAACGAGGTAAAGCTAATGCTTCAACTGAATTTGGCGCCAAAATATCAGCCAGCCTTGTTGATGGGTATTGTTTTTTAGACCACCTCGATTGGAACAACTATAATGAGTCCGGTGATCTGGTGGGGCAGATTGAAGCATATAAAGAAAGGTTTGGCTTTTATCCATCATCTGTCCATGCAGATAGGATATACAGGAATCGAAACAATATAAAATATTGTAAGAAGCATGGCATCCGCTTGTCGGGGCCAAGGCTTGGCTGCCCACCAAAGCAGCTATCAAAGAAACGTGACCAGCAAAAACAATCCTGGCAGGACGAAATAGATCGAATCCCGATAGAAGGTAAGTTTGGTCAGGCAAAGCGTCGGTTTGGTCTATCGAGAATCATGAGCAAGATAGCTCAAACATCGGAAAAAGCGATTGCCATAATCTTTTTGGTTATGAACCTTGAGAAATGGCTGAAGGTTATGCCTTTTTATTTTTTTTGTTTCCTCAATTGGATACTTTGGGGTTTGTTTTATCCAACAAGAAAGCAAAACACATGTTATATAACCTCAGATCATTGCAGATAATTGATGACAAAATATAATTGTAAGCAAAATGACAGGGTGATTCTGATTTGTTCAGGAAGCTCTATGATAAAGCTTAGATAACATATCACATATTACATATTATGTGATACCAAAGCTTTGCTCAACTTACGAAAGGAACAGGCAAGATGCTCAAGGCGATCAATATTACCAAAAAGTTTGGAGCGCTGGCAGCTGTCGACGACCTGAGTTTTGAAGTGGAAGAGGGGCAGGTATTCGGAATAGCCGGTCCAAACGGTGCGGGTAAATCAACCTTATACAACCTCATAACAGGATTTTATAAATATGAAGGTAAAATAGAATTTGACGGTCAGAATATAACCGGACTTCCCACACACAAAATCGCTCGCCTTGGAATTTCAAGAACGTTTCAGATTCCTCAGATTTTTGAAAGCCTGACTGTGGAAGAAAGTGTGAATCTGGGCGGTCGCTTCGGCAGTTCAGGCAAATACGACTCTGGCTATTGTGATGAGATGATCTCTTTTGCCAGCCTGGAACAAGAGCGCAGCGATAAAACCGATCTATTGAACCTGCTGGGCAAAAAAAGACTGATGATTGCCGCTGCCATGGCCACAAAGCCAAAAATACTGATGGTGGATGAGCCCATGGCAGGGCTTAACGCTCTAGAGATTAAGCAAATGACAAATCTCATAAAAAAAATCAATCAAGATCTTAACATCACCGTCATCATCATCGAACATTTTATGAAGGTTTTAACAGAGCTTGCCAATCCTATCCTGGTTATAGAAAACGGGAGCGAGATCTGTACCGGGACTCCTGAAGAAATAACCTCCAATCCCGAAGTTATTGCGTGCTACCTGGGAGATACACATGATGCTTAGTATTGAAAACCTGAACGCCTATTACGGACAGGCCCACGTACTCAAGGATGTGTCCATTAATGTTAACAAAGGGGAAGTGGTGGTGATGCTGGGGCCTAATGGTCATGGCAAAAGCACTTTGCTGAAAAGCCTTTGCGGCATGGTGGATTCCAAGAAGGGCAGGATCTCTTACAAGGATCAGGATATTATTAAATTCTCCTCTGAGAAGATCGTCAATATGGGAATTACATATATTGCCGAAAACCGCGAACTGTTTCCCTATATGTCGGTCATGGAAAACCTTAAGCTGGGGGCGTATTCAAAAAACGCACGCAAATATGAAAAGGAAAACCTGGAAAAAGTCTTTTCTTTGTTTCCTCGATTGGCCGAAAGAAAGAAACAATATGCTTCCACCATGAGCGGTGGTGAAGCCAAAATGCTGGCTATCGCCCGGGGATTGATGTCAAACGCGGATTTTTTAGCCATTGATGAGCCTGCTTTGGGCTTGCAGCCAAACCTGAGGGTGGAGGTGGCCCGGATCATTAAGGAGATTAACAGGCAGGGGAAAACAATTCTGGTGGTAGAGCAGAACATCCCCCAGATAACCGATCTGGCTGACAAGCTCTATGTTTTGGAAGAGGGGCATATAACGTTTGAGGGTAGCAAAGACGATGCCCTGAGCAACGAAAATCTAAAGGAAATTTTTCTGGGAATGTGACAGGGCCTAAGGAAACAAAATTGGGGGAGAGGACAATAGATGTTTATAGAGATTATTGAAGTGATTATCAGCGGGCTGTTGAACGGGTCGGTTTATGCACTTATGGCCATTGGTCTCGCACTTGTCTACGGTGTAACAAAAGCCTTTAATTTTGCATATGGGTCTTTTTACACCATGGGCGGTTATTTTGCCTGGACGCTTCTGGTTTCTTTAGGGATAAAAGGCGGGTATTATACGGTTTTCCTTACCGCTATTCCCTTTCTCTTTGTTGTGGGATATTTCTTAGAAAAAATCTTGATATCTCCATTGCGAAAACGGTCCGACTGGCAGATGAAGGCCATGATGTTAACCCTGGGGTTATCTCTCTTTCTGGATATCGGATATATCTCCGTGTTTGGTCCGCGGCTCAAATCACTGCCCGATATCGTGGAAGGTACCCTTACCATTGGCCCGTTTGTATTTATGAACCAGGACGTTGTTATCTTCATATTATCCATCACAGGCTTACTTTTCTTTGCTTGGGTTTTAAACAATACCCGTGTTGGGATGGCCGTACAGGCAGTTGCTCAAAACCCCATCGGTGCTCAGATTGTCGGCATTCCAAAGGACCGTGTTTTTGCCGCCACCTTTGCCATCTCAACAATCATGGTGGGTATTGGCGGGATTTTACTGAGCCAGAAAAATTTTGTTAATCCACAGGCCAGCACAGGCATTATGATCAAGGCCTGGGTTATTACCGCTTTTGGCGGTATGGGGTCTATCAAGGGCAGTCTTTATGCGGCTCTTATTATCGGAATGCTGGAGGCTTTCGTTGGTTATTATCTGGGAATGATACACATTGAGATCGCTGTTTTAACACTGCTTTTAATAACCCTGGCATTTCGTCCCCAGGGTCTGATGGGAAGAGAATAAGATTATGAATGCTAAAAGTATGGTCACAATTCTTGCGGTTACGTATGGTTTCCTTGGTATCCTGCCTTTGTTCCTGGGCGACAGCTCAATTTATATGAGGATTTTGACCATGATTTTGATATGGTCTGTTGTCGCTTCATGCTGGGATCTCATCATGGGGTATGCCGGCATATTTTCTTTTGGTCAGGTGGCTTTCTATGTGATCGGCGCTTATTCATCTGCCATACTTTCAGTATCATTGAACGTGACGCCTATTGTGTCCATATTCATGGCCGGAACAATTACCGCTATTATCGGTGTCATTATAGGGTTGCCCTGCCTTAAACTCGCAGGACCCTACATTGCTCTGGTTACATTCGCATTTCAACTGGCTTTGGAGCCTTTTCTTAAAGGTCCCCTTGGAAAAGCCATTGGTTCAGGAGGATCACGGGGCATTATCAGTGTTCCCCCGATTCATATTTTCGGCATGGATTTTTCTTCCTCTGAGCTGGTGCCGTACTTCTATCTTACGCTTGTTCTGACCCTTATTTGCAGTGCTGTTATTGTGGTGATCTTAAAATCCCACTGGGGCACGGCTTTTTTAGCCTTAAAGGATTCTGAAGATTTTGCCGCAAGTCTGGGTGTCAGCGCCTTTAAATACAAACTCCTGGTGTTTGCCGTTACCTCTTTTATCACGGGTTTGTTTGGTGCCCTTTACGTACACTATGTCGGCATATTATCGACGCGGATGCTGAGTATGGAAGTATTTACCGTTCTGCTGATCATGATTGTAGTGGGGGGTATCGGCCAATATCCGGGTGTTGTCCTGGGTGCGGTGGTCACGGTCACCATGAACGAGCTTCTCAGGCCCATGGGTATTTACCGCCTCCTGATCATGGGCGGAATGGTGGTTGTCATTGTATTACTGCTGCCGGATGGTGTCACCGGTTTGATTCGAAAATTCTCTGTCTTCAGAATGACAAAAAAAAGAACAGAACAATTGAAACACAGGAATGAAACACACGAATCAAGCCCTTAAGGACGTTATGAAATTTTTTGTCAGAATTTTTAACTTATAAAATGGAAGGATTAAAATGAAAAAGATTGGTTTGATGTTAATGGTTATTGTAACCTGCATGGTATTGGGATCATGGGCAATTGCCGCAGATACCGTTAAGGTGGGGTGTGCGTTCTCTTTGACCGGAGATTATGCCGGTTCCGGAGATAATTATTTTAAAGGTGTTGAGATGGCGGTGGATGAGCTCAATGCAGCAGGTGGTTTGTTAGGCAGACAGCTTGAGATTGTTATGTTTGACAATCAGGATTTTGCACCCGAAGTGGTTATGCAGGGTGCTGATTATCTGATGGCCCAAAAGAAAGTTGCAGTTGTGGTTGCGGGTTGGGCCGGTGCTGGAGCGGACGTCAGGGCGTATGGAAAATACGATGTGCCCTTTTTTATTGATGATGGCTCCCAGGCATCGGTTGATGTGTTCAAAGAAGATCCGGGGAAATATTATAATACTTACTTTATGACCGATGTCGCAGCGGATCAGGGGGGCAGTGTGTTTAACGCATTGCAGAAATTACCCTATGATTATCCCAATAAAAAGGTCGTGCTCATCAATACGGATGACGCCTGGGGAGAGGAAATCGGGGAAGTTATGGCCAAACGGTTTAAAGAGATCGGCTGGGAAGTAGCGCTTCATGAGATCGTTCCTTATGGTACCAATGAGTGGGGACCTATATTAACCAAAATACGAAGGATCAAACCCGCGGTTATCCACTTTGAAATAGCAGCCTCACAGGAACCCATTACGTTTGTCCGCCAATTTCTCAAGAAACCGACCCATACAATTATCAGTCTGGGCTGGAGTATTACCCCCCTTGAGGTAGTAGGGACCCTGGGCAAGAAAGCCGATGGTGTTCTGGGTCAGATGCCCGCAGGTGTACCGACACCTGTAGCACCCACTGCCGAAGCACAGGCATGGCTGGACAAGTACGAAAAACGGTACAAGCATAGTCTTGGGGTTGGCTCCTTTATAACATATACGAGTTTTATGGCCTGGGCCGAGGCTGTTAAAGTTGCAGGTGATCCCTATGATTTTAAAGCGGTGAACAAGCATCTAAAGGAAGTCCCATACAAGGGATTAATGGGTAATATAAGCTGGGGTGAAAATAATACCCTGCATGCACAGCCCGGTGCTCCCATAGTTCACTACCAGGTACAGAACGGTGAGCTGGTAACCCTGTTTGCCGATCCACCACTGACACCTTACAAGGATAGTAAGTTTATTAAACCGCGGTGGATTAAGTAGCGGCAATAATATTACAGCAAAATTTCGCCTCGGATCAATGACTTGAGGCGAAGTTTTTTGGAAACCTCTCTTAGCTCCTTGACTGACTCTGTCAGTCAGGGAGTTTTTTTGAGATTTATTTGATTGATGGTTTTAACATACCTTGATAAAGAAAGGGGGACCATGGCAGGCCCGAGATTATTCTTTGAGAGAAAATGCCAGATATGGGGGTGGATACTTTTTATTGCATCGGCTCTTTTATACGGGGCGGCCAGCATTAGAGCCGGTGATCTGCTTGGTATTCTGGGCAGTCTGTTTTTTCTGGTTGCCTGCTTTGTTTTTCTTATTCCCTTTATATTTCCGGTGCGGCCTGACTAAAGGCAGTACTTTCAATCGATTATGAACAATAAGATGAAAATGGATCAAAACATAAAAACCGGGCGCGTATACATTATTGGTGCCGCACTTTTAGCACTTTTTCTGGGGGCCATGGATGCCCTTGTCATGTCTGCGGCAATGCCGACCATTATAACCGAACTTGGCGGTCTTCATCTTTATGCATGGGTCTATTCGGCTTATTTTCTTGCAAGGGCGGTTTCTCTGCCGGTATTTGGGAAGCTGAGTGATCTGTTGGATATCAAAAAGCTGTTTTTATTTTCCATAGGGCTTTTTGTTTTAAGCAGCGTGGCAGCAGGTGCATCCCCATCCATGGCGTTTCTTATTGCAGCCCGTGTATTCCAGGGGATCGGGGCAGGTGGAATTTTTGCACTCGTCTATGTGGTGCTTTCAGATGTCTCCCTGTCCGGGCAGAGGGCAAAGACCCTGTCTTTTGCAAGTTCGATCTGGGGGATTTCAAGTGTGATAGGGCCTACCCTGGGCGGGTTTATTGTTACCTATTTTTCATGGAGATGGATTTTTTATATCAATGTGCCCCTGGGGATTCTCTCATTTGTCGGGATCAGTATTTATTTAAAGGAATTCAGGGGAAAAAGGAAAACAGTCTTTCTGGATATTGCAGGGGTAATCTTTTTATCCGGATTTATTCTTTCCCTGTTAACCATATTTATTGCCGGCGGAAGGGAGTTTGAATGGAATTCCCGGCCGATTATGATTTTATTTTTTGTAACCCTTGTTTTTGCAGCAGGATTTTATCTGGCGGAAAAGCGGGCAGAAGATCCGATTCTTGATCTTAGGTTTTTTAAGCATAAGGGATTTGCCTATGGTAATCTGGCGGCTTTTTTCAGCAGCTTATCCATTTTTTCCCTGTTTGCATATGCGCCGCTCTTCCTCCAGGGGGCATTGGAACAGACCCCTATGCAGGTGGGGTGGGCCATGCTGGCTGGTCTCTGGGGTCTCTTGTGCTGGGCAGAATCATGGGCAGAATCGATGCAAAACCAGCCGCTCTGGCCGATGGTTTGATGATGGTGACCGGCAGTGCCATGACCCTTGGATTTAGTCTGACAACCACCATGGTTCAAAGTTTTATTGTATTCCAGGTGGTGGGGCTTGGCATGGGATTTATTACCCTCGCGACCTTGATCCTGGTCCAGGAAAGCCTGCCAGAAAAAGATTTGGGTGTGGCAACTTCTTTTCACCAGTTTTCCCGGACGTTTGGTGGAACCATCGGCGTTGGGATTTGCGGAGGTCTTGCAACCTCAGGTCTCTTAAACCGCCTGGAAGAGACATCAAGGTTATTGAATCCGCAACTTTTGGCCCGGCTTCGTGAGAGCGTGGAGAGTCTGTTTAAACCTGAATTTGCAGCCATGCTGACCCAGAGTGCAAGGGAAATTCTTCAGGAAGCTGTCCTAAAAGGAGTCTCATCCATTTTTTGGGTCGGTTGTATATCCTCCATACTGGGTTTTTTATGTTGCATTCTGCTTCCTGGCGGATTTGGACAGAAAAATAAAAGATCTCCTGAAGTATGAATAACAACAGAGGATCGTCGATTATTCTTTAAAATTCTCAGGAATACGGCATACCGGTACGGGGTCCATTTTATGCTTATTAGTGGTATGAAATTTTTCATAGATGGCAAGAATTTTTTCTTGCCGCGCACTCAAGGGTTCCTTTTGGGGAGACTCCAGATACTGCATCGCCCATTCCAACTCTGCATAGGTGGCACCGATCTGGCTTTCGTCTGTTCTATTATCTTCCCAAAGGCCATCTGTTGGGGGTGCTGTCAGAACATCTTTAATGATTTTTAAGTTTTTACCCAGGGCATAAACTTGAGTTTTCATGAGATCTGCAATAGGGGACAGGTCCACACCGCCATCCCCATACTTGGTATAAAACCCCACACCAAAGTCTTCAACTTTATTGCCCGTTCCTACAACCAGCATTTTATGGTTGGAAGCAAAAGCATACAAGGCGAGCATGCGAAGTCTTGCCCGAGT
The DNA here is from genome assembly GCF_030611305.1 of Desulfobacula sp. GTDB lineage: Bacteria > Desulfobacterota > Desulfobacteria > Desulfobacterales > Desulfobacteraceae > Desulfobacula. The sequence continues at coordinate 9,846 of NZ_JAUWQB010000080.1, forward strand.
GTTGGCCATTGTCATGCCGTCTTGAATATGATCGGGAAGGCTTTTTTTAATTTGATCAAAAACAGGCGAAAGCTCCACATCAATGCCATTGACATTATCAAAGTTTTTTTCAAGCCATGCAATATGGGCCGAAGATCTGGACATCTGGTCTTTTGCCTGGTGGATGGGCATGTTAAGCGCCAGAACAGGGTTGCCGGTTTCGGCACATAAAGTCGATGTAACAGCAGAATCAATGCCCCCTGAAACACCAATGACAAATCCTGTTAAACCTGAGTTGTCAAGATATGTATCAAGCCATTGGACAATATGATCAATTACTTTTTTTGTTTTCATAAATAGCGTTCCTGTTCTTTTATTATTGTCTGCAACAACACCTTATGTTTATCGATGATATTAAGAACCCGGGCTATTTTTGTCAATTATTCCATGTTGTCTGGTATATTCGTATAAAATAATTGAGGCTGCCACGCTCACATTCAGGCTTTGGGATTTTCCAAACTGGGGAATGGTCAGGTGCTTGATATGGGGGAACAAGTCCGGTTCAAAGCTGATTCCGAATTCCTCATGCCCGAAGATAAAGGCACTTTTTAGGGGCAGCGCTGTTCCTGTGATGGGCTTACCTTTGCCGGGTTCCAGGATAAACGGCATATAGCCTTTGTTGATCAGGTTTGTATAACAGGAATAAAAGTTGCGGTGAAATACGGCTGGAACCCATTTAAAGGCCCCCATGCCCGGGGCCGGATCAAAAAAATCAATACCGACCAGGTGGATTTCACGGATCCCGAAGGCATCGGCACTTCTAAAGATTTTTCCGATATTATAGGTTGGCTTTAAATGATCCAATACGATTACACATTCATGGATGCCGGGTTTGGCAAGATAGTTTTTATTCCTTTGTCTTCTGAACCGTCGTTTGGCCATATCTCTTTCGGCCTTCATCATCTGCCTGACTTTATGAGGTCCTCCCATACGATTTTTCGACCCTTTTATATCATTTGTTTTCTGGCACATGATATACACTGACGGCCAACAAATTACAATGAATGCCGGCTTTTATTGAATACGATTATTATGACTCTGCTGGGCCTACTGAACCAGTTACCATTATTGGGGAGGCGTCAATATTTTCTGCAGACATCATAGAGACAACACGTTCAAAAGAACTTTCAATCATTAATTGCTCCCAGCGCTCCAGTTTGGAGAATCGATCTGTGAACTGTTCTTGGAGAAGCGGAGGCACTGTATTCAGTATTATTTTTCCTTTTTCCGCAAGAGCTATATTAGTTTTGCGTTTATCATACAGACTTTTTTCCCTTGTAATATACCCCTTTTTTTCAAGGCGTTTTGTGATATCCGTCACTGTGGCCTGGCTTAAGCTGACTTTTTTTGAAAGCTGTGTCACAGAGATTTGATCATCTATGGATATTGACCGCAGGATAATAAGCTGAGGCCCGGTCAAACCAAATTTTTTTTTCAGTCTTATTGAATGCTGGTCTATGGCTTGGATAATTTTTCGCAGGGCTATTAAAAAATTTCTGCATTGGTCGTCATTTGTATTCTTCATCGAAAGCCCTTTTTTATATCATCAAATTTAAGGGTATTTACTATATTAAAATAAACACTAAAAACATAGAACACTATGGTTTTTAATCTCTCAAAATATAATATCTTATATATGTATGTCAATTAAAATAAAGGATTGGCATAAAAGACGCATTTGACAAATTAGTTAGAGTTCGATATGTTTTTATGGAAAATAGCAATAATGATGAAGAGAGATTCATTTATGAAAAGTGTTTTAATTCTAATTCTCAAACGCTGGGGCGCAAGCCTGATCACAATATTTATTATCTCGGTTATTATTTTTATTGGTGTGGAATTGCTGCCAGGGGACGTGGCACAGACCGTTCTGGGGCAATCTGCCACACCTGAGACTGTAGAGGCATTTCGAAAAGAACTCAAACTCGATTTGCCCCCGCATATCCGATATGGTACATGGCTGAATGATTTTGTTCATGGTAATTTTGGTAATTCCCTTGCCAATGGCAGGCCTGTTTCCGAATTAATCGGCTGGCGGTTTGCCAACACCTTATTTTTAGCCCTGTCCACTGCCATGATTGCAATTCCTCTGGCAGTTCTTTTAGGCATGCTTGCGGCATTTTATCGGAACACCTTGTTTGACAAGCTGATATCAGGAACCACCCTTTCGTTTATCTCTTTTCCGGAATTTTTTGTAGCCTATATTCTGATCAGTCTTTTGTCTGTAAAATTCAATATTTTCCCCAGTCTGGCAATCATTGACAAAGACATGGGGTTTTTCAGCAAAATATATGCAATCTTGCTGCCTTCTCTGACACTCACCTGTGTGGTGACGGCACACATGATGCGGCAGACAAGGGCAGCCATTATCAATGTGCTGGCCAGTGCCTATATTGAAATGGCCGAAATAAAAGGGATAAAGCGATTGAGAATAATTGTCCATCATGCATTTCCCAATTCTTTGTCACCGGTGATCAATGTGATTGCCATCAATCTGGCATATCTTATTGTGGGTGTTGTTATTGTAGAAGTGGTGTTTGTATATCCGGGACTGGGGCAATTATTGGTTGATTCAGTCGCCAAGAGGGATCTTCCTGTAGTACAGGCTTCAGGATTGATTTTTTCCATTGCTTATATTTTTCTAAATCTCTTGGCTGATATCCTGTCCATGCTTTCTAACCCGAAACTGAGACAAACTCAAATTTAAAGGGAGCTCCTTTGTGCTGAAACTATTAAGACAATCCCCTCTCTCCGCTCGAATTGGTATGGGCATCGTTCTTTTAAATTGTCTGGTAGCTGTTTTTGCACCCTTGATCGTCCCTTATGGAGAAACCAGTGTGGTCGGGGATGTCTGGGAAAGTTCTTCTGTCAAATTTTATTTAGGAACGGACCATCTTGGAAGAGATCTTTTCACCCGAATGGTTTACGGTGGAAGAAATACAATCGCCCTTGCATTTATCACAACAGCACTTTCATTTCTGGCCGGGTCGTTTCTAGGCTTTATTGCTGCTGTTAAAGGCGCCTGGACTGACCAGCTAATAAGCCGGGCTATTGATATCATCATGGCATTTCCAACGTTAATTTTTGCTTTGATGATTTTATCCGTTGTTGGTTCATCTATCCCCACCTTGATTTTTACCATAGCCCTTCTGGACTCCACTCGGGTTTACCGTCTTTCCAGGGCCGTTGCCATGGATATTGAGGTAATGGAATTTGTAGAAGCAGCCAGATTGAGAGGAGAGGGGATTTGGTGGATCATGCGACATGAAATTCTGCCCAATGCCATGCCGCCGCTTGTGGCGGAATTTGGTTTGAGGTTCTGTTTTGTATTTCTTTTTATCGCTTCTTTAAGTTTTCTTGGATTGGGCCTGCAGCCTCCTCTGGCAGACTGGGGAGGAATGGTCAAAGAAAATGCAGGGGCCATTACATTCGGCATTTATATCCCTTTAATTCCGGCCGGGGCCATTGCATTTTTAACAGTGGGCGTCAATTTAATTGTTGACTGGTTTTTACATTTATCAAGCGGCCTGCATGAATAGAAAAGGAAGATAGCATGAACAATTTGCTCGAAATAAAAAATCTGTACATTGAAGGTTTTTATGAAGAACGATGGCATCCCATTGTCCGTGATATCAGTCTTGATCTGAAAAGAGGAGAAGTCCTTGGACTTATCGGTGAATCCGGTGCCGGTAAATCCACAATCGGGTTGGCTGCCATGGGATATGCACGCCAGGGGTGCCGGCTTACATCAGGATCTATCAATCTTGAAGGGATAGAATTATTTGATGCGACTGAGGAGGATTTGAGACTGGTCAGGGGATCCAAGATTGCCTATGTGGCCCAGAGCGCGGCTGCTTCCTTTAACCCGTCACATCGTGTCATAAAGCAGTATGCAGAAGCACCTGTCCACCATGGGCTGATGAACTATAAAGAGGCTGAAAAAGAGGGCATAGAAATCTATCGGCGTCTTTTTTTACCTACGCCTGAAAAAATTGGATACCGGTATCCCCATGAACTTTCAGGTGGTCAGCTCCAGAGAGCTATGGTGGCCATGGCCATGTCCTGCAAACCGGATATCATTGTGTTTGACGAACCCACAACTGCCCTGGATGTCACCACCCAGATTGAAGTTCTGGCTGCTGTTAAGGAAATCACGGAAAAAATGAATAAAGCCGCCCTGTATATTACCCATGACCTGGCGGTTGTAGCCCAGGTAGCCCACCGGATTATGGTGTTACGGAACGGCCGGCTTGTTGAAGAGGGTGAAACCAGGGCATTGATTAAAAAACCCAAAGAAAAATATACCAGGGAGTTGTTAAATGTCAGAGCGTTAAGGGAAGAAAAAAGTATTACAGATAGAATGGATGTGATCCTGGATATCAAGGATGTGGCGGCAACCTATACTGGGGTTGAGACTGTTCTTGAGGATATCGATCTGATCCTCAGAAGAGGCAGAACGGTTGCACTGGTCGGAGAATCCGGCAGCGGGAAAAGCACCCTGGCAAAGGTAATTACAGGCCTTCTTCCTGCTATTCATGGATCCATAACCTTTCTTGGAAAAGAACTTCCCAGTGAATTGAAAAAGAGAAAAAAAGAAGATTTAAGAAAAATGCAGATGATCTATCAGATGCCGGATACAGCATTAAACCCAAAACAGACTGTCAGAAAGGTGATTGGCAGGCCCCTCCAGTTTTATTTTGGCATACGGGGGCAAAAGGCAGAAGATCGAATAAAGGATTTATTAAGGAAAATCGAACTTGATCCGGATATTTATATTGACCGCCTGACCACAGAGCTTTCCGGCGGGGAAAAACAGCGGATCTGTATTGCCAGAGCCCTGGCAGCAGAACCGGACCTGATCATCTGCGATGAAGTCACGTCAGCTTTGGATCAGCTTGTGGCAGAAGGCATACTGGATCTTTTGCAGGATTTGCAAAATAAAACAAACATGTCTTACCTGTTTATCACCCATGATCTTGCAACGGTAAAAGCTATTGCAGACAAGATTGTGATCATGCTGGAAGGAAAAATTATCGAGCAGGGCGAAAAAAAGGAAATTCTGGCTCCCCCCCATCACGAATATACGGACAAGCTTCTGGCATCTGTACCTGAAATGGACCCGGACTGGCTGGACAACCTTCTGGATGAGCGGGCCTCAACTTTTATCTGATTCAATAATTCAATAATTTTTAACAAGGAGGAGAGAATATGACTGATTTATCATTTTTAACACAGATGTTTAACCAGAAAAAAATTACCCGCAGGCAGTTTATCAGGGGTGTCTCTGCCCTTGGGCTTGCTGCAGCCGTATCACCAGCCCTTTTCCCGGGTAATGCCATGGCAGCAACTCCCCAAAAAGGAGGACGTTTTATAATGGGCTGCACTGGTGGGTCAACCACTGATTCCATGGATCCTGGAACATTGACTTCCAACATGAACCAGAATCTCAACTGGCAGATAAGAAACAATCTTGTAGAAATCGACCACAATTTTAATGTCATCCCTGAACTGGCTGAGTCCTGGGGTGCGACTCCAGACGCAAAAAAGTGGACTTTTAAGCTGCGCAAAAGCATAGAATTTCACAATGGCAAAACCATGACTGCAGAGGA
>NZ_JAUWQB010000147.1 GCF_030611305.1 Desulfobacula sp.
CTTTAATTCCTTGAGCGTTATACCGCTTTAATCAATTTCAAACAGCATGACACCCACATTTGTATCTGGCTATTTGACGCCATAATCAGTGTCAGTTTTTTTTACATGTTGCAAGAATATCGCATAAAATTTTTGAAAAACAGATTGTTTTTCTCATAAGCATAGAGTTCCAAATGCTTATAGACAAGAGACTTTAATCATTTTTACAGAATGGCACGGCAATTGCTGATACTTGGAGATAGGAGGAAAAGTTTTTGTTATTTATGTCCACCAAAACAAAGGATATGAAATATGTTGATAAAGGAATGGATGAGCAGAACTGTAATTACTTTGGAAAACGATAAATCCTTGAATGATGCGTTAAAATTATTTCAAACAAGAGTGATTTCCATGCTTCCTGTTTTAAAGGATGGGAAACTTGTTGGTATCGTAACTGACGGTGATATTAAAAAGGCATCTCCTTCAGATGCTACAACCTTGGATAAGTTTGAAATTACGTCTCTCATGGATACGGTTAAAATCGAATCCGTCATGTCAAAGCCGGTTGACACTATCCGGTCGGATCATACGGTTGACGAGGCTGCCGGAATCATGCTGAGTAAAAGCATATCCGGAATGCCGGTGATTGATACTGCAGGCAAAATCGAAGGTATCATCACCAAAAGCGATATTTTCAGGTGTTTTGTATCTTTTACAGGTGTTTCAAACAAAGGACAGATTTTTGCATTTAGCCTGCCGGACAAGCCCGGTATTATAAAAAATTTAAGTGATATGATTAGAAACAGCGGTGGTCGGCTGTGCAGCATCATGACGTCTTACGATGACATAGAAGAAGGGTTCAGAAAAGTATTTTTCCATACATTTGACATTGGACATGGCACCTTTGACAGCCTGGTCGAAAAATTCCATGGGGCAGGGGAACTGCTTTATGTGGCTGATCTGTCAAGGGGAATTAGGATGGTTTGTAAAAAATAAAGGAGAATTGTAATGAGTAAAATAAAAAAAATTTTAGCCTGTGTTGATCTTTCACAATATTCGTTGATGACACTTGAGTATGCTGTGGACCTTGCAAAGGGATCTCAGGCACAAATTATTATTTTCAATGTTATCAATCAGCGGGATATCAATGGAATTGACATGGTCGGTAGTTATTTTTCAAGTTATTTTTCAAGTTATTTTTCGGATGGAATCAATGTGGAAGACTATGTCAAGGAGGTGAAAAAAGAAAGGAGTGGAAAGATGAAAGCCCTGATCAAAGAAAATTTTTTTGATGAAAAATCCATGATGAGTATAAAAGTTGATACAGGTATTCCTTTTGAATGTATCCTGAAAGAAATCGAAACAGAGGATATCAATCTGGTTGTTATGGCAAATCAGGGCAGGGGAAACGTTTCAAGGGTTCTTTTTGGCAGTACTGCCGAAAAGGTCTTCCGACATTCCCCGGTTTCGGTCGTCAGTGTCAGGGATAAGACTATATTTAAAAGGAGACATAAAAAGGAGACATAAAAATGTCTGAAAATAAAAATAAAATCCTTGTGGCCCTCGACGGATCGGAAAAAGCATTTAAAACTATTAAATATCTTTGCAGTTTTAAACCGTTTCATAAAAAGGAACTTGTTTTGCATAATATCATTACCAAAGTTCCGGAGTGTTATTATGATCTTAAAAAAGAGCCTTTCAGCTATAAAGCGACTTCCCGGGTGAAAGCTTGGGAACTTGGATATAAAGCCGAAATAGAAAAATTCATGGAAAAATCAAAGAGGATGCTCATTGCCTCGGGATTTAAGCCGGAAGCTATCCGCATTACCATAGCCGAAAGAAATAAGGGAATTGCAAGAGATATCATGGATGAAGCCCAAAAAGGATATGATGCCCTTTTAATACGGAGAAGAGGTGGTATGCAATCACTGTTACCTCTTGCCATGGGAAGCGTTTCAACAAAACTGGTTGAAAAAACAGTCTGTCTCCCGGTTATGCTGGCAGGAATACAAAAGGTTAATCATTCTCTTTGTCTTGCCGTTGACGGGTCAGAAGGGGCAAAAAGGGCGATTGAGTTTGTCGGCAAAACAATTGAAAATTCAGATTGCAGGGTTGTTTTGTGCAGTGTTCTCAGGGATTACGAAGGGTATGATGAAAGGAAGAAGAAGGAAGTGGCAGTTGGCGGTATCGGGACAGCACTTGAAGAAATTGAAGCCGTCATTGAAGAAACTAGAAAACAGTTTGAGTCTGTGGGGATAAAAAGAGAAAAGATTGAGAATAAAATCATACAAGGGGCAAAAAGTCGGGCAAGTGCTATTATTGAAGCAGCCAGGGAAGAGAACTGCGATACCATTGTTTTTGGCAGAAAAGGAAGATCGGATGTGGCTCATTTTGACATCGGGCGAGTGCCCTGGAAGGTCATTCATGGTGCCAAAAAAATGACGGTTTGGATCATCCCTTGATCCCTTCCTCAATTGAATGCAGGAAAAAGATGATTCTCGGTGAAAAGAGGGAGCTAAAGTATGAGTGGATTCAATTTGCACAGACTGTTCAATCCGAAATCCGTGGCAGTGGTTGGGGCCAGTGAAAAAAGGGGATCTATTGGTTTCTCAATTATGAGAAACCTTTTAAAAAATGGCTTCAGGGGAGATATTTTCCCTGTTAATCCAAAGTATAAAAATATCATGGGCCTGTCTTCGGTTGCCAGTATTGAGGATATCGGATCTGATGTAGACACGGCAGTCATTGCAATATCCATACAGTTTGTTCCTCAAATTGTTGAATCCTGCGGCAGGGCAGGTTTGTCAGGCGTGGTTATCATATCTTCCAGCGGCAGGGAGACCGGAGAAAAAGGGCGAGCGATTGAAGCCAAAATTTTGGAAAAGGCCCGAAAATACAATCTGCGTATTATTGGCCCCAATTGTTTGGGGATTGTCAATACCTCAAAGGCGTTTAACGCAAGTGTTGCCCATTTATTCCCTTTGCCGGGGAAAACAGCCTTTCTTTCCCAGAGTGCCGATATCTGTACCTCTGTTTTAGACTTTGCTGATTGTGAAAAAATTGGGTTCAGCCATTTTGTCAACCTGGGTTCGATGATAGATGTTGATGTGGCAGATATGATCGATTATTGGGGTTCCTTGAATTCTGTGAAAACCATTGCCCTGTATATCGAGAAGATTACCAATATTCGAAATTTCATGAGTGCTGCACGATCGGTTTCTCGTGTGAAACCCATTATTGTATTGAAACCAGGCAGATCCAAAGCCAGTGTCGCTGCATTTTATGCTGGTGCTCCGGGGGGTGAAGATGCTGTTTTTGATGCAGCGTTTCGGCGGGCTGGAATTTTACGGGTTACTGAACTTGAAGAATTGTTGGATTGTTCCGAATTTCTGGCAAAACTGAATCGTCCTTCCGGCCCGGAGCTTAAGATTATAACCAATGTGGTTGATCCGGCCAGTATCGTTACCTATGATCTTCCGGAGCGGACGGCCAGGGGCTTTAAAAATCTTTATCAATATGGCCGTAATATTGAAACTTTATTGGAAATTCCTGTCCGAACAGACACAAAGCTTATCATCAATCGTTCCAAAGCTGAAAATATTATAAAAAAGGCCATTGCCGACGGCGCCCAGAGCCTTACGGAAATTCAAATCAAAAATTTGCTTTGGTCCTATGGAATTCCAGTCAATGTCCCTGATGTAGTAGAGTATGAACTGATGATTGGTGCAAAAACAGACCCCAATTTCGGGCCGATTATTTTTTTGGGGATGGGAGGTGTCCTGACCGAAGCATTCAGGAACACTTCAATGGGACTGCCGCCGCTGAATCGCCTTCTGGCAAGACAGATGATTGAAGATACTCAAATATCAAGGATGTTAAAGGGATCCAGAAATTTTGAGTTGGTCAGTATTCCTTTGCTGGGAGAACTATTGATAAGGACAAGCAGGCTGGTGACGGATTTCCCGGAAATCACGGCATTGGATATAAATCTCATAATGGTTAAAAATGGCAGTATAATGGCTGTGGATGGCAGCGTTCTTTTTTCTGTGCCCCGTGTTCCTTCTCCCATGCACTTAGTTATCAGTACCTATCCCTGGCAGTATGAAAAAAAAGAGTATACGGTAAATGGGCATGAATTTTTTATCCGACCTATTCGGCCCAGTGATGCTGATTTGCTGATAGATCATTTTTATTCACTTTCACCAAGAAGTGTTTATATGCGATTTTTTTCGCCTGTAAAAGAATTGTCTAAAATCACATTGATCAAATTGACGCAGATTGATTATGACAGGGAAATTGCGCTTGTTGCTTTGATGGGAAAAGGGCAGGATAAAAAAATAGTCGGGGTATGTCGTATTATACTTGAAGCGGATAAAACCCTGGGGGAATTTGCACTGGCAATCAGTGATGAATGGCAGGGCAAGGGAATCGGTTCATCGCTTCTCAAATTATGTCTTAAGGCCTCTCAGAGCAAGGGGGTAAAGCAGGTTGTGGGGGTTGTTCTGGCTGAAAATACCCAAATGCTGATGCTGGGCAAAAAATTGGGGTTTTCCGTGAAACGGCATCTGGATTCCGGGGAATATGACCTGATCATTGATTTCAAAGATATGCATATTGACTATAAAAGGGTGTTGAAACCATTCAAAATCTAGCAGAAATATAATATCCCTATTAAATTTCAACCAATTTTTCAATTTTTTTTCACTCATATCATTTGCTATTTCACCTGATTTTGTTTTTAGCCTTTTAAAATCTCATATTAGAGCGGCCCTTTTGTAATTCAGGCAATACCAGAACAGTCCGAACAGTTATCTCAGAAAAATTGTACCAAATATCTATGTTTTCAAATTCAA
>NZ_JAUWQB010000133.1 GCF_030611305.1 Desulfobacula sp.
ACCTCTCGGTGATATAGCGGTTTATGAACAATACCATATTATAGCACAGAATATCAAAGCAACAACCCATACAGTGTGGCTTACCACTCCCTTTTTTACAGGCCCTGTACCTGAACCGGTAATATAGGTCACCAGGTTGAAAATATGGTTCCACGTCATAGCAATGATAAAAAAAGAAAGAAAAAAAGTCAGCATATGGATTTTTTCAACCCCCATTTCTGCCATAGATTTTCCTATATTTCCCGGTGCAAGGGGTCCGTCCACATTCCCAAAAAGTCCCAGATAATATAGAAAAAATGATACCCCCATGACAACCATTGACAAGCCAAAATTCCGGGTTCGTTTACGGATATAATTGTTCATCTGGTTTTTGCTCATCACACTTCTCCTTATTCTTTTTTTGCCTCCCTGTTCCCAGGGAGGCAATTATATTAATTCAGACTGCCATCAACCTGCCAGTCTCTTGTAGATGCCAGGACCTATTTTGTAAAAACAGACGGCCGCTACAATACAGCAGTAAACCGGCACCACAATTTTCCAAAATTTTTCAGGGAAAACCCGTGTCATATAGGGTGCTGCAATGGCAGAGAACATGGTGGCCAGCATAAAGGACGGCAGAATGATGTAGTCGATCTGAACACCACTGGTTAAAAGTGCCAGCCATACAATAATAGCAAAGGTGGAAACGGTGCCTTCACAGATGGCTGTTACCGCAAGCATGCTTTTAACGGGCACGCCTGAAAGAAGCCCGCCAATGGTGACAACCGGACCGTATCCGCCGCCGCCAACCCCCTTGTTAAATCCTGCCAGGGCTGCAAATCCGATCATTTTATTGGGTGTGTAGGGCCTGTCTTTTCTAGCGCTCCACAAAGAGACACCCCCCATCATCACCAGAAGGATGGCCACATAGAGTTTGATCCAGATTTTATCCATGGGGAAAAACTTATAAATACCGATGATGGAACATGATACCGCGATACACCCGGTCACCGCTATGATAATCCAGAGCTTTACGGTTTCAGACATGGGACTGAATTTCCATTCCACATTTTCAAATTCCCTGTGAAGAAAGGCACCCACAAGACCTGCCACACCCTGCTGAATCATAACAGCAGGTACGATCTGTTTGGGATCAAATCCTATCACAAGGAGGATGGGGGTTAAAGCGGTCCCAAATCCCATGCCGGCGGATGCGTCCATGAATTCAAAAAATGCCGCCAAAGCCACCACGCTCCATATAATGCGCCACTGATTTCCCTCAAGCCCGCTGGAAAGTATCCAGTCAGACTGTATCCTTACCGTGGCTTCAAAGGGATTTCCCGCAAGCCAGACGCCCAGAAGAAAAACCAGGAAAAAAACGAACACACCTCCTATGGCTGCCCGTATATGACGCCACTCCGGGATAAACCGCTCACCAATGGTCTGTTTTTCTTTTTCCAGATCCCGGGCCACTTCAAAACCGGTTATTTTTTTATCAGGTTTTTCCATACTGTTGCTCCTTTTTTTATATCATTTAAGTTGAAAACTTCGACCAGTATTTTCTTGTCGACCGTCTTTAACTAAAAGGAATAACAATAAATGTGCCAGAATGAAGGAAAACCAGAACTATTGAATAACATACTGATTATTAAAGATAAATTCTCAAAAAAGAATCAGCCGGCATCCAGATGATGTCGGCCGGTAAAACCTGGTGGTGGACAGGTGTAAAACAAAGGTGTCACTTCATAGTTGACAATGTTCTGAATTCATTGGCTTCTATATGAGATTCTTTCATGAGCCGATGGAGGTATTGTCTCTGTATCCCTGCAAGTTCAGATGCCTTGCTGATGTTTCCATGGCTTTCCTTTAACAGGGCCCGGATATAATGTTCATGAAAAAGCCGGATATTTTCTTCTTTGGCTTGTTTGAATCTCATCAAGGTATTTTCATTTTCCCTGCTCAACTCAGGCATGAAACTCTCCTCCGGGCCGGAAAGGCCCAGGTCGGAGAGGGTCAGTGTGTCGCCGGTACAAAAAATTATTCCCCGTTCAATGATATTTTCAAGTTCCCGTACATTGCCGGGAAATTGTTTTGATATCAGCGTCTGCATGGCGGACGGTGCGATCCCCTTAATCTGTTTTCCGTTCAATACACAATACTTATTTAGAAAGTGATAACTGAGAAGCGGAATATCTTCGGCTCTGTCCTTTAAGGGCGGTATTTCTAAACGGATGACGTTCAGGCGGTAAAACAGGTCCTCCCGGAATGTATTGTCCCTGATGGCCTGTTCAAGATTTTTGTTTGTGGCCGCAATGAACCTAAGGTCGGCCTTTTTAGTTATAACGCTCCCTACGGGCCTGTATTCCCCCTCCTGAAGAAGCCTGAGAATGCTGGTCTGAAGACCGGGCTTTAAATCTCCGATCTCATCAAGAAAAAGCGTGCCTCCTTCTGCTTCTTCAACCAGTCCCTTCTTGTCTGTGGCTGCACCTGTAAATGCGCCTTTCACATGTCCGAACAACTCGCTTTCAATCATATTTTCTAAAATTGCCGTACAATTTATGGTAACAAGTTTTTTTGACCTTCTATTGCTGTTCTGATGGACAGCCCTGGCCACAAGCTCTTTACCCGTTCCTGTGGGGCCGGTTATAAGGACGGTTCCAGATGTGGGAGCAGCCTGGCGAATACGGTTAAAAACATTTGCCATTGCAACACTAGAACCGATTATGGAAAGATCATTCTTCTTTTCAAGAGCATCTCGCAGCCTTTTGTTCTCCCTGATGACCGCCTGCCACTTCATGGCCTTGTCAAGGGTTACAAGAAGCCTTTCTCTGCGGAAAGGCTTTGTCAGATAATCGTTGGCTCCTTTTTGTGTGGCTTCCACCGCAGTCTCTATAGTGGCATAGGCTGTGAGGATAATTACCGATACGTCAGAACGGATCTGTCTGATCTTCTCCATCAGGCTGATCCCGGACATACCGGGCATCTTCAGGTCTGTCATTACAACGTCGAAATCCTCTCCCCTGAAAATTTCAAGTGCCTTTTCAGGATTGCTTTCCGTAACAGTCTTGTAATGGGTATCTTCCGAAATAATCCTGTCAAGCAGTGTAAGCATATCCTTTTCGTCGTCAACTATCAAAATATGTCCCTTCATCCATCCTCCTCAGGACATCACCATCAGTTTAACTGTAAAAATGGTTCCGCCGGATGCGGCATTAGCTGAAGAAGGCTTTTGGCTTTCACACTCCATGATTCCACCAAAACCGGTTATGATGCCGTAGCTTACAAAAAGTCCGAGCCCCGTTCCCCTGCCCTCGGGCTTGGTGGTAAAAAAAGGTTCGAATATATGGTCAATGTCCTTGCCCTCTATTGCAATGCCTTCATCCTGGAACTGTACTGCGACCATGTGAAGGTGAGTGTCCATAAATGTCCGGATGGTCAATCTTCCGCTTTCGGGCATGGCGTCGGCGGCGTTGTTTATCAGGTTGAGAAAAACCTGCTGTAGCTTCCGGGAATCGCCTTTTACAAGCGGAATAGTGTCTGAAAATTCCGTGGACAGAAAAATCCCCTCTTTTTCAAAGCGGTGCTTCGCTATCTTGATGGCATCCTCAAGGCAAAAGTTCAAATCGGTTTGCCGGTGACCGTTGTCTTCACCCGTACGTACGAAACCCAGAAGGTTTTCCACGATCTCTTTGCAATGAAGGCCCTGGCGTTCTACTATTTTAAGGTCTTTATAATCCTGGGAAGCTTTGTCTTTTTTTCGCAGCATAAGGTCACAGAACCCCAGTATAACCCCAAGCGGATTGTTGATTTCATGGGCAACCCCTGCTGCCAGCGTGCCCAGTGATGCCAGTTTTTCCGTGCGTATCAGGTGGCGCTCGAGTTTTTTGTCTTCAGTTATGTCCCTTCCAATGCAGAGCACGGAATTTACTTCTCCTTTTTCGCTCCGCACGGGCACCATGTGGGTGTCTACGAGTATCTGCATGCCGGCAAGGTCAAGTCCGGATTCCTTTCTGATACTTTTCCCGGTTTCAAAAACCGTACGGATAAGTGGCTGCAGCCTTCCACTCATTTCTTTTGGAAATATCGATGACAATCCCTTTCCTATATGGTCTTCAGCCCTGCATTTGAAAAAATTTGAAGTAAAGCTGTTCATGGACAAAAATTTGCCTTTGAGGTCAACGGTGAAAATGAAGTCCTCGGCGCTTTCCACAAGGGATCGATATTTTGCTTCGGAGTTTACGAGTTCTTCGGTCTGCCGGTTAACCTCCTCCTCCATATGCCTGGACCATTTTACTTCAAAAAACATGATAATTGAAGCACCTGCAATAATTGTGAATATCACGGCTATCTGCATGAAAAACTGATCCATGTATTTATCCCTTACTGCTTTCTCTATTTCCAAAACAGGAGCAACAACCGCTATGGACCAGTTTAGAGTCGGGGCTTGAGAAATCGTAACAGGGGTGTATGCAATCAGCTTTTCTATCCTGCCTGTAAGCCCCCTGTGCCATCCTGAAACATACCTTCCAGTCCCTTCGCGGCCCTTTAGCATTTCATCCCTTTGTATCTTGTTGATATTCACAAAAGAGATGTCATGATCTTTTTCTTTTCTTACCAGAAAAGCATTCTTGCCGGTAAATGAGGTGACCGGATGAAAAAGAAAACGACCTTCACCATCGATGATCCATGCATACCCTGTCTTGCCGGACCTGATATTCTTGAGGTAAGGATCCAGGAGCCATGAAATATTGACATGGCAAATGATCATTCGTGAACCGCTTTGGTCGACGGGTAAGAATAGTATTAAAAATATCCCAGATGGTGTAACTTGCAAGTTTGAGATGCTCAATTGATTTATTTTGGGGGCCTCAAGATCAAAGGGAAGAGGCAAGCTCTCGTCAAGGGGGGAATGAGTGATTTCTTTTCGGAAGGGATGACCGGAATAAACAACTCCGGCATTCCTGTCGCGAAATTCGATTGTGCTGACACCGCATTCAACCAGACGGGCCAGGGTTGATTGTATTGCCCTGATGGGATCTTCATCGTTTTCAAGTTCATGGGAAAGAATTTTCATCTCCCGTTTTAAAAAGGAGAACTCTCTCTCAATAAAACTTTTTACGTTATGCGCAATAACCATCTGCTCTTCATTGAACTGCCCACGCACGATCTTGCACATCTCCTCAATGGACCACTGGGACATAACCGCGCTTGCAGCCACAAAAATAAGCGCTGTAAGCGCCACAATGATTACTATGCTTTTTTCCGTTCCCGGTCGCTGGTGCTTGCGGGACGTCTTACGGTTAAAATTCTGGATTCTGCCTGTATTTGATTTTTCCAAAACCCAACGCTTTCTACATTTATTGTGTGCTCGAGGCTCACGGGTTTTATGCGACTACAATTTTAAATCAGGCCTTTCCCGATTTTTTTCAATTTGCGCTACTATAGTCAACAACACTAAACAATAACTATTGAGGTAGAAGCAAAAATGAGGCCACAGTGATTCCTCCATCTTTTAAGGCTTTTTGATATATCAGAATGCACCATAACCATAGATGCCATGGAAACAAAAAAAATTAGTCAAAACTATAGGAAATTTCAACCTGTCAAACAACTTTACAGGTTGTAAAATTGTATATCATATTCAGCTATTTTTTATTTTTGGCTGCGGCAAATTCCTTACAAAGACCAAGCATTCCCAAGGTAAGGCTGAGAATGGTCTCCAGTGGTGACAGAGTTGACTTCACGGTTATATATATCTAATAAAAATAACAAGTTATCCGTATTTAGGGCCGAGTGTTAACCTCTGGCACGTAAATTGAATTATATATTAAAAAATGACACTGTTGTTAGACAAAATACTTTAACCCAATAAGGAGAAGGAAAAAAATTATGAGAAAAATAATCAGTATATCACGTTTAATAGTCGTCAGTTTATTGGTACTATGGGCCGTTTCCCCACTGGCAGTGGCAACTGCTGATCAGAAATTGCAATACAGTTGCTCAGCGCAAGTTTATGAGGCGTTTGAAAATGCAAGGTTGGATGCTTTTACAAAGGAAACCGGGATATCCATTGATCTGTTTGTTGCATCATCGAATTCCTGCGTGTATCGGGTAATGCAGGATATGACCGACATCGCCAGTAGCACAAGAGCAATATACCAGCGCCACAAGGATCACGGACTAGTAGAAATACCTTTTTGCAAGGATCCTCTGGCAGTCATTACCCATAAAGCAACTATAGTCAATAATTTAAGTGGTCCCAAATCCACCGCCTAATTTTTTATAGACCCCTCCAAAGGTAAAATCGGGGAATTT
>NZ_JAUWQB010000099.1 GCF_030611305.1 Desulfobacula sp.
ACTAATCCCCTTCCAGGGGTAAACCCAAAGCCTGGCCCTCAGGGCCAGGATATTTACTCCTATCAGGGTAACGTTGTTTCTAAATAAGTAACGCAACTATAACGTTACTGCCTTATTCATTGGTAACGATCTGAGATAAACCCTCCCCCTTCATTTTATCATTGAAAAAACATAAACCCTGATTTACGGGCATTATGAACGATTTATATGTTGTTTATTTGTAGGTTCTTTTGGTTTTGGCACCAAGTTTGCTCTAACCGTTCTGTAAAAGATTAACGCCGCATCTTAAATATAGTTAAAAGATGCAATTAAAAACCCTTAACGGAGGATAAAAACAATGACAGATCTCAATTCAATAGAAGCTGCAAATCAGGTTGACGCAAGAGGAAGTGCATGTCCAGGACCCCTGCTCGAAGCAAAAAAGGGTATCGGCAAAGTCCAGGTCGGCCAGATCCTTGAAATTCTCTCCAATGACTCCGGGACAAGAACTGATATTCCAGCATGGGCTGGAAAAGTCGGACACGGGTATCTTGGCTTTGTTGAAGCAGACGGATATGACAGGCATTTTGTAACTAGAAACAAATAGGCAGGTGATCATGTCACCCCAGGCAAAAAGACAAGAGAACAAAATTTTAATACTCGCCACAGAAACCTGTGCCTATCCAGGAGCAGATTCAGTAGGCCAGGCCCATTCAACTTACCCTGCAAACACTTATATTCTAAGAGTAAGGGCGCCTGTTCTTTTCCCTGAATCATTTTATTTTGACTGCTTTAGAAAAGGGATAAGTGGCATCATTGTCATGTCCTGCGGCGAAGAATGCCCCTATGACGGTGCTTATAAGGCTCTTGCAAAAAGGCTTGATGCTGTTTACAAAAAAATG
Organism: Desulfobacula sp.; assembly: GCF_030611305.1. Taxonomy (GTDB): domain Bacteria; phylum Desulfobacterota; class Desulfobacteria; order Desulfobacterales; family Desulfobacteraceae; genus Desulfobacula. Next base: position 882 of record NZ_JAUWQB010000099.1, read on the forward strand.
AAGGCCATGGAAATTGACCTGAAGCGTCTTCGCCTGACAGCCATCTGTACAGTTTGTAACCGGGCTTTTCTAAAAGAGGTAAACCAGATGGACCAGTTGGTACGTGAACTGGGCCCCCCTCAACTTGAGGCATGACTTCAGCGCTTTAGCAACAGACAAATTATAAAGTTCACTGCCATCTTTTTGGCAGTGAACAAAAAAAACAAATCTTTCAGGAGGATTTAATGGTCCCCACAAATATTAAAAATTTTGACACGCTTGTTGTGGGTGGCGGCATTGCAGGATTACAGGCAGCGTTGGACCTTGGCGATCAAGGGTATAAGGTTGCTATTGTGGAAAAAGATGCTTCCATTGGCGGCAAAATGATCCGACTTTCAAAAGTTTTCCCCACCCTTGATTGTGCAAGCTGTATCACCACCCCTAAAATGTCAGCTGCCTCGCACCATGAAAACATCACCTTGTTTACCTATTGTGACCTGACCTCATTAAACCATGAGGGCCAAGGCATTAAAGCTTTAATCACCCAGAAACCAAGGTATGTTGACCCGATTAAATGTATCGGATGCAGGCAATGCGAGTATATCTGTCCGGTCCATGTATCTGATGCGGAACAAGGCGATTTCAGCGCCAGAAAAGCGATTTCCATACCCTTTTCAACTGCCATCCCCCAGCTGCCGATTTTGGATGTAGAACACTGCATGCTTTGCGGGCAATGTGAAAAAACATGTCCCACACATGCCATTGATTATTTTCAGAAACCAGAAGAATTTATCATCCAGGCAAAAACGGCTGTTATTACCACAGGATTTGACTTACTTCCCGTAAAAAATAATTTTCAATACGGTAATGGTCATATACCCAATGTTATTGATTCCATGCAGATGGAAAGAATTTTGGCTCCCCATGGACCTTATAACAGGGTATTAAGGCCTTCAGACGGAATGGAACCCGATTCTATTGCCTATGTTCAATGCGCAGGCTCAAGAGACAAAAGCATGGGGGTTCCCTATTGCTCACGGGTGTGCTGCATGTACGCCATAAAACAGGCCATGCTGCTGTCTGGCTCCCTTCCCTTGGCTGATATCATTATTTATTATATGGATATCAGGGCATTTGGAAAAGGCTATGAACAATTTTATCAAAATGCAAAAGCCATGGGTATTGAGTTTGTCAAAGCCAAGGTTGCAAGGATTGATAAAGGTGAAAATGGCAGTGCCATCGTTCGATATGAAAATCAGGATGGTTCAGGTATTGCAACAGCAGACCACGACCTGGTTGTTCTTTCCATGGGAATGATTCCGGGCTGGGATCCTAGGTCCATCTGCCCCGTTTCCAAAGATTCTGATCAATTCATTACTTCTATAAAACCCAAAATATCCCCTGTGCTCACAAATATGGCCGGTTTGTTCGTGGCTGGAGTCGCAGCAGGACCCAAGGATATTGTGGACACCATTACCGAGTCGGGTTCAGCTGCTATGGAAGCTGCCAAATTCATGTCCAATAGCCATATGGAGAATTAAAGATGAGTGAAAATAATAAAAAAGTCGGTGTCTATATATGCTATTGCGGGGGAAATATCTCTGATCATGTTGATGTTGAAGAAGTCAGGAACAGAGTTGAAAAAATGCCGGGTGTTACCGTAGCCAGAACCAATATGTTCATGTGCTCCGACCCTGGCCAGGAAATGATCATAGAGGATTTAAAAAGTGATAAAATTGATCGAGTGGTTGTGGCATCCTGTGCACCAAGCCTTCATGAAGCAACCTTTAGAGGTGCAATTGAACGGGCAGGGTCCAATCCCTTTATTTATGACCATGCCAATATCAGGGAACAGGTCTCCTGGGTTCACCATGGAGAGACTGCCACAGACAAAGCCACCCTCCTTATTGCAGCGGCTTCCGCCAAGTCAAAATTACTCAAACCTTTAGAGCCGATTCGTGTTGAAGCCAAAAAGCATACAACGGTTATCGGAGGCGGCATTGCCGGTATTAAAACCGCATTGGATATTGCTCAAAAAGGAATTGAAGTTGCTTTAATTGAAAAATTACCCATTCTTGGTGGAAGGCTCAATTCCCTTGACAGACTCGCTCCTTTTGGGGAAAAAGCATCAGACATCCTCAAAGAATTGTTAGACCCGGTTCTTAACCATAATGCCATTACGATTCATACTGATAGTAAAATTGAAACTATAAAAGGATATGTGGGCAACTTCAGCCTGATAGTTACAAAAAAAGAAAATAATAAAGACATAAAATTAAATATAGAAACCGGTGCCATTGTCATGGCAACAGGATCGGTTTCCTACACGCCATTGAATGGAGAATTCGGATTTGGTCAGCATGAACAAGTCATTACGCTTCAGGATTTGATTACCCTGTTAAAAGAAAATAAATCATCCGGATCAAGCCTTGAGGTTAACGGAAAACGTATTAAAAACATGGTCATGATTCATTGCGTGGGCAGCCGGCAGATACCGGGTATCCACCAGCCAAAAGAAAATGGACAACTCAATGAATATTGTTCCAGAACATGTTGTGCAGCATTGCTGAATGCAGCAAATCAAATCAGGGAGAAATTCCCTGAAACCGGTATTTATGAAATGTACCGGGATATCAGAACCTATGGCAGAGGACAGGAAGAATTATATGAACAAGCATCGAAAAACAAAGTTGTTTTCATGCGGTATGAAGCAGATGCCCCTCCTGTTGTGAGTGAAAGCAATCATTCTGAGTACCCATTAAAGGTCAAAATTACAGACAGCTTGACTTTTAATGAAGTCATGGATGTCCCGGCAGATCTTGTGGTGCTTGCAACTGGAATTGAACCGGATAATGTTTCAGATATTGCCTCAATGATGAAGCTTCCCATTGGAACCGATCAATTTCTTCTCGAAGTTCATCCAAAACTTAGGCCAGTTGAATTTTCCATAACCGGAATTTTCCTTGGTGGTACCTGTCAGGCTCCCATGGATACAGGCGAAACCTGCAATGCAGCAGGTGCAGCCGCAGTAAAAGCGTCTGCTCTTCTAAGCAAAGGTTATATTGAACTTGATCCTTTTGTGGCCGAAGTTAATACTGATAAATGCCAGGGACATGGCGCCTGTATCGAGGCCTGCCTTAAAGAAGGGGCGTTAACCCTTACAGAGGTGAAAATTGATGGCAAAATAGTTAAAAAAGCCCAGGTAACTGCTGCCATGTGTTTAGGCTGCGGTGCCTGCGCTGCTGTCTGCCCTAAAAAAGCCATTGATATTAATGGATGGGCATTAAAACAATATGAAGATATGGTTGATGCCATTGTTTCAGATGGATTTGCTGTCTGATCGATTAATAAAACTTCTTTTAATAGGAAGACACATAATGAAAAATCCTGATAATGATAAAGAAAAAGAGGCGAAAAAAGCAGCAATGAAAACACTGCGTGCCCAAAGAAAGGATCTGATAGCCTCGGCTTCATCAAGAATGAAGACCCAAAAAAAAGATATTAAGGCCATCAAAGAATTTTTAAAGGGTAAGAAGGCGACCATTCCTGATATTGCAGAAGGGATAGATATGCCGAAAGATGAAACACTCTGGTATATTGCCACCATGAAAAAATATGGTCAGATTGTTGAAGCCGAAAAAGAAGGTGCCTTTTTTAATTACTCTCTGAATGAACCGGAAAAAACCCAAGAAAAAGAAGAGGTTTGATATGAGTTTGGTAAACTTAGATTTTGCAGAAGAACTAAAAGAGTATAGTGAGGACACAGCTCTTGAGTGTTTTAACTGCGGGACATGTGCAGCCATATGTCCTCTTGTCCATGATAATTTCCCCAGGAGAATGATTCGATATGTCCAGATAGGAGCCAGACAAAAAATTCTTGAAAATTCAGATGAACTATGGCGCTGCCTTCACTGCGGACTTTGTACCCATACATGCCCGAGAGAGGCTGATCCGGGTGAAATCATTCTTGGCCTTAAACGATTTGTTGTTGCAAATTTTCGGAGGTCTTAAAAAATGTTTAATCCCAAAGATATAATTGAAACTCTTGCCAATAATGTACAACAGACAGCAAGCCCTTTTGGCATTCCTAAATTTATGGTTAATACATGGTTCAAACATGCCAGTCTGCCTAAAAAAGGTGAATACCTTTTGTTCACAGGTCTCATGTATCAGTTCACACCGTATATTGAAAAATCAACTCAATACCTTGAAAAATATGAGGGCACCAGAATGGCGGGTCTTTTAAAATATGCCAGGCACATCCCCTCATATATTTCGGGTATTGGTCTTGCCATGATTACATCAGGAAAAGAGAAAAAAAACGCCGGGCAAACCCTGAAAAACATTTGTTCTCTTCTTAAAAAATCAAAAGTGGATTTTGCTTACAGACCCGATCTTGATAATTATTCCGGCATTCTTCTTTATGATATGGGTGATCAGAAAGGATTTGTGGCCCATGCCAAAAAAGTTGCTCAAAAACTTCAAAAGGCGGGAATTAAAAAAATTATTACCGTTGATCCTCATACTGCCTATGCCTTGAAAGAACTTTTTCCAAAATATACAGGAATCAATTTTGAGGTAAAATCATATTTTGAACTTCTTAATCTTAAATCAAAAGATTGTGGACTTGAAGTTACTATACATGATCCATGTTTTTTCGGAAGATACCTCAAATTGTCAGACGTGCCAAGAAAAGTGCTCACAAATTTGGGGATATCCGCATCCGATATCAGAAACCAGGGAGAATTTACAAGCTGTTGCGGCGGGCCTGCTGAATCTATTTCTCCCAGCCTTTCCAATGAAATTATGGAAAAAAGGGCAAAAGAACTGGAGGAACCAGGCAAGCCGATTATTGCCTATTGCCCCATTTGCCTTGGCAATCTTAAAAAATCCGGTGCTAATGTCGAGGACTTAAGCACTTTACTTGTTAGACATATTTAAACACATTAAAAAAACGTTAAATTTAAGGAGAATAAAATGGCTGAAAAAGTAGAAAAAATTGTTTACTTCTGTACTCATGGCGGAGAAGATTGTGAAAGAGCTTCCATATGTTTTGCAATGGCAGGAGCTGCTCTTGCACTTGATATAGAAACAACCGTAGCCCTCCAGGGCAAAGCTGTATATCTTGCACTAGAAGGCTATACAGACCATGTGCCTGAAGCAGGAGGCTTTGCTCCCATATCAAAACTGGTCAGTGATTTTATGGAATTTGGCGGGAAACTTCTTGTATGCAAACCCTGTATTGAAGAAAAAAAAATCGAAGACACACAACTCATTGAAGGAGCCCAGATTACTGCCGGCGGTACATTGAATCTGCTTGCTCTGGAATCTGATGCGCATCTGGTTTATTAGGATTTGATTTTCAAAAAGGGGAAAGGAGAAAATAACAATGTCTGAAAAACAACAAAAAATTCTTTATATGTGTACAGTTGGTGGAGAAGATGCAGAAAAAGCATCAATATGCATTGGTTTGGCAAACGCAGCCCTTGCTCTTGAGGAAGATGTTTCATTAGTTCTTATGGGTAAAAGCGTTTATCTTGCACAAAAAGGATATACCGACCATATTCACCAGGCAGGAGAGCGCGCTCCCTTAAAAAAACTTATGAATGATTTTATGGAACTGGGTGGGAAACTTCTTGTATGCAAACCCTGTATTGAAGAGAGAAACATGGAAATATCAGACTTTATTGAAGGCTCTGAGCTTGCCACGGGAACAACACTGAACATGGCTATACTTGAATCTGATAAACAATTAACATTCTAATATAAACTTTCAAGTTAAATTTATGAGAGGGTAAAAAAATGAGCAATTCATCAATCAACAAACCACCGCAAAGGATAACCGACCTCATCGGTTTTATTAAAAGTGGTGAAGATATAACATGTAACACCATATTTGAGATAGTTCCGGTTGATTTTGCCCATGGTAACATTGAATTTCAGGCTTTTATTTTTCTTTGTCAATATTCCGGGGTAATTGGTTCTCGAGAGTATATGTTTAGAAAATGCTATGCCAGAGGATGTCCTAATAATATCTGTCCACATGTATCCCAGGCTGTGATGATCGCCAACCGATATCTGAAAAGAGATTATAAAAAGCTGACGGATGCGGGCATTGAGCTTGAAGAAAAAAATTTCAACCTTGAGGAAATGATGGTTAAATACGATGGGATTGACATGGAAAAAGATGAGACCACAGGCGGTATTCTTACAATCCATGATTTTATCAATATCGCGAAGGAAGGCAATAGTGTCGAGATTCAAATTGATCTTGAAATAATTCCTGCGGTTGAGCATTTTGCCAATCAAAAGAATGAACAGACTTTTCTTATGGGAGATTTTAATATCACAACCCTGGGAAAGAGAAGCCAATTCCAACGATGCTTAGCCTGTTTTAGAACTGATGATGAAACCGAGGAAAAATCCGTTGCCACCCAGACAGCCAATGATCGTTTAAAGGTTTTGTTTAATGAATTTGACGACGCAAAAGTAGATTATAAACCCAATTTTTTTAGTTAAAAGGAGAAATAACGTGCATGCAACCATTCAAAAACCAATAGGTGAAATAGTAAAGCATATTAAATCCGGTGAAAAGGTCTTTGTTGTCGGGTGTAATAATTGTGCCTGGAAATGCTATTCCGGCGGAGATGACGAAACCAAAATGATGGCAAAACGTCTGACCGACAGAGGGATTGAGGTAACCGGATATACAGCGCCGGGCCCCAAGGGCATGTCCCTGTGTAAATTGGACCATACCCGGAAGGTACTCATGGAAGAACATACAGATGAAGTCAAAAAAGCGGATTCTTTTTTGATTCTTGGATGTGGGCAAGGTGTTCATACTGTGATCGATGCAACAGACGGTGGAATGGTTCACCCCGGTTGCGACACCGTTTTTGGCGGAGAAACCGTTTCAGATACACATATTGAAGAGTATTGTTCTCTTTGCGGAGATTGTATCATTGAATTTACCGGCGGGTTGTGTCCCATAACCCTTTGTGCCAAACAATTGTTGAACGGGCCCTGCGGTGGTGCTGAAAATGGACATTGTGAAGTGGATGAAGAACGTCCCTGCGGTTGGATACTGATTTACGAAAGACTTAAAAAACTAGGACGTCTCGAACTTCTTGATCCCTATCAACCTGCCAAGAAAAATTCAAAATGGAGCCGTCCGCGGACCCTTGAGGTCAGCCCGACTGAAGCCACATTCTGTTCCATCGGTGGTAAGGTTACTGTCAGCAATCAAGACTAACTGATAAAGCAAATATTTAAACACAAACGAACCAAATGATTTTGGTCGACAATCTAAGACATATATAATTTTCAAGGAGTTCAACAATGAAACTGACAACCTTATTTGACAAAGGTGAATTTGTCATTACCGGTGAAGTCGGGCCGATCAAAGGCGCCATTCACAGAGATAAAAGTATTGAACCCACCTGCGCTATTGAAGCGCTTCAACTGCATCAGCATGTTCATGCCGTAAATGTGACTGATAACCAGTCGGCTGTCATGAGGCTGGGGTCTCTTGCTGCAAGCGTCCGTTTAAAAACAAATGGAATCGAACCGGTCTATCAGCTCACCTGCAGGGATCGGAATCGACTGGCATTGCAGTCTGACCTTCTCACTGCCTATTCTCTGGGTATTGACAATGTGTTGCTGCTGACCGGAGACCATATCCAATTAGGTGATCATAAGGAAGCCAAACCCGTATTTGATCTTGATTCGGTTCAATTGATCGATATGGCAAAAGGTCTGAAAAGGGGATATGATATTTCCGGAAGCCGAATTGAGAATTACCTTGACATGGCCTTTGGTGCAGTTGTTAATCCCAATTCAGATCCAATTGAATTGCAAATAATGAAAATGAGAAAAAAAATTGACGCCGGCGCACAATTTTTCCAGACCCAGGCAGTTTATGATGTCAAAATATTTGAAAAATTTATTAAAAAAGTTGAGAGATTTAATTGCCCCATACAGGTTGGCATCGTTGTTCTGAAAACTCCTCAAATGGGAAGATTTATGAATAAAAATATATCCGGTATCCACGTTCCGGATGAATGGATCGATGAAATCGGATCGGTTGGCAAAGAAGATTATAAGAAAAAAGCCGCTGAAATGGCCGGCCGGTTTATTAAAAAAATTAAATCAATGGTCCAGGGCGTCCATATTATGCCCCTTGGCTGGACTGACATTGTCCCTGATATTTTAGAACATGCTCAAATAAAACCGGCTAATAATAAGAGATAGAATCATGTCAAAAAAAATTTCGCGCCGGGCGTTTTTAAAAGGCTCCATTACCATTGCAGGATCTGTGGCGGCTTCTGCAACGGGCGTAAGTACGGCAACCGCTTTGACCAGAGAGAAGAAAGAACCCCTTGCCACATTGATAGATATTTCAAAATGTATTGGATGCGAAGAGTGCGTATATGCCTGCCAGGAATCAAATGCAGACAAATACCCAAACCCTGAAAAACCATATCCTGAAATGTTTCCCAAACGGGTTCCCATAGAGGACTGGTCACAAAAAAGAGATGTCACGGACAGGTTAACCCCCTATAACTGGCTTTATATCCAGCATGCCACTGCAAAAGTGGATGGGGAAGAAAGAGAACTGACCATTCCAAGACGCTGTATGCACTGCGATAATCCACCCTGTGTAAAACTCTGTCCATGGGGAGCGGCAAAGCAGGAGGACAACGGCCTTTCCAGAATTGATTCCGATCTGTGCCTTGGCGGCTCCAAATGTAAAACGGTCTGCCCGTGGGATATTCCCCAGCGGCAGACCGGCACCGGCCTCTATCTTAAGCTCTTACCCGCTCTTGCAGGAAATGGAGTCATGTATAAGTGTGACCGGTGTTATAACCTGCTTGAAAAAGGGGAAGTGCCGGCCTGTATAGAGGCCTGTCCGGAAGATGTCCAGACCATAGGACCAAGAAGTGAAATATTAGAACAAGCACATGCCCTTGCAAAGGAGATGAACGGTTATATCTACGGAGAACATGAAAATGGCGGGACCAGCACCATTTATGTATCTCCTGTTCCTTTTGATGAGTTAAATAATAATATTGAAAAAGGGGATGGCCAGGCACATTTCGAAAAAGTTGAAAACAAAATGGCTTCTGGAAATAATATTGCAAAGGCCATGCTCATTGCCCCGCTGGCCGGAATTGCTGCTGCTGCAGGTAAATTTTACAAGGCCGCAAAGGAGGATGAATAATGAAAAAAAAGATAAACATCCAATCTTGTCTTTACGGAATTACTTTCTTTTTTATCACATTATCCGGTTTTGCACAGATGCCGATTTTTAAGCGCTACTATATTTCTGATATTCCGGGACTTGGGTGGCTGGCTGATTTTTATATAACCCATTTAATGCATTACATGTTTGCAGGAATATTCATGGGTTTAGTTGTATATTCAATTAGTAATTTCATTGTTTTAAAGACTGGTTTTATTCAGTTGACAAGAGACATGATTATCAAGATAGTTATTTTTTCAGGATTGATCTTAACCGGTTCATTAATGGTCATTAAAAATTTCTCCGGCACTCCTTTTTCCAATGGAATGGTCATTGCCCTGGATATCTTACACATTCTTTTTTGCATGGCACTCTTATTTTTTGGTGTTTATCAATTGATTAAAAGAAAAAAAGAATTATTATCTGGATAATAATATATATCAGAGAGGATAGGCCCTATGCCAATTTTTGAGTATAAATGCAATCAATGTAAAAAAGAATTTGAAAAACTGGTTTTTGCCGGAGAAGAAAATAAAATTTCCTGTCCCGAATGTAAAAGCCTGGAAGTGGTTAAAAAAATGAGTGCAACAAGCTTTATGGGAACGGGTATGGGCAAGTGTGCAACCAGCTCACCCAAAGGTTTTTCATGAGCAGGATAAGATTGTTCTTCAGTTTGAAGGATAGAGTTTAAAAAGATGGACCGGGAAGACAAGGTGTTGCCCCCCATAAAAAAAGATGATACAAATTCTAAAATACATATAAATCAAAAAAAAGACCATCCTGGCGATCAGGATTTTATTCGAATTATTTCAAGAAATAAGTGTTTTTAATATAAGGGAGTGTTTTCTTGAAAAAAATCATTTTTCTAATTCTTTTGTCTTTATCTTTCCATACCCCTGTTTTTGCAGAAACCGAAGAAGAACTGTTTGATAAAGGTGTCCTTCTTTTTAAACAAGATCAAACCCAGGAGGCCATTAATACATTCTCAAAACTGATTGAAATCGCTCCCGGCAATGCAGATGCCTACAAAAACCGGGGGGTTTCTTATATGAAGCAGAAAAAATTTGATCTTGCAATCCAGGATTTTGAAAAAGCAAAAGAATTATTTCCTGAATTGAAAGGACTGTATAGTAATCTCGTGTTCGACAGCTGTAGATACACAAAACTGGAAAAGCCCTGCCAGTCAAGGGATACAGCTATCCACTCAAAATGGCGTAGTGCCTACAAAATCAGGGGGTGGATTTGATGGATTTTATCTTTTGAGGAAGCGGTATAT
>NZ_JAUWQB010000148.1 GCF_030611305.1 Desulfobacula sp.
TTACCGCTGCGGGGATATATTGTTCAAAATAAGATTTACCACTCATGCGTATCAAATTGCCAAATGCACCAAGTATCTGCAGATTTCTTGTCAGGGAACAATACCTGAAGCAATAGCGGAACTGCTCCTCATTAATCTGAAGAAATTCTGCAAACCCCTTAATGCAGTAATCAACCAGTTGAGCCCGCAGTTGATAAGGCAAATCCACATATGGATCGATAAGCAGGGATGCAAGATCATACTGAACAGGGCCAATGCGTCCGCCCTGAAAATCTATAATATAAAACTTATTATCTTTAAACATAATATTTCTGGATTGCAGGTCCCTATGCATAAATCCATTAACTGGAAATTTAAGTGTTTTCTCGGCAAGTAATTCAAATTCATCTTTAAAATCTTCAAAGGAATAACCCATGCCAAGATAACCTCTTAAAAATGCATCAACAAAGTATCGGCATTCCTTTTCAAGTATAAGATCTTTGCTGTAATATGGAGTTTGATATGTCCATGATATATCAAAACCTTCTGTCCCTGAAGTTGACATCTTTATAAGAACATCAATAACTGTTTTATAATATAAAGCAACTTTCTCCGGGTCCTTAGTATTCAGGATTAATTTCTGAAGTTTTACATCGCCCAGATCTTCCAGAAATACCAGACCTGAAAAATTATCGTAAAGATGTATTTTAGGCACAGGTATTCCCCAGTCATAAAGATGGCGACCGATCGCTATAAATGAGTCCACCTCGGATATTGCGCTTTGTGCTCTGATGCCGTGATCAACCATAATAAGTTTCCGCAATGGGACCTCATATACCTTGCAGGGCAAATGCTCCTCTGCTGTTACCCTGTACCATCGCCTGCCTGATCCATCCCCTTTGATTCTATCGCGCCTTATGTTTTTAAAAGTAAAATCCGGCCACGCCTGTTTGAATGCCTCGGATGCTAATTTATCTATAACAGCTTCTCTGTAACTCTCAGGTGTTCCGATATCTTTCCAGTAATGTTTTTGTGCAATAAAAGCTTTCAGCCGTTGGCCTGAAAATATTAATTCTCCATATGCATCAATTATGCTGGAAAATAAACCAGCCGGTATAAAATCCAAAATTTTCGGATCAAGAACCTGTATCCCTGTAAAAGCAAGCTTTCTCTCATAACCGATGTTCTCATTGCTTTTCTCTTCATAAAAGCCTCTAATAAAGTCTTCCTTGCTGATTAATACATTGTTGAATTCTTTGTAATCATGGAAAACAAGGGTGGCGGTATATTTATGATTAAGATGAAAATCATAAACATCCCTAAGGTCTATATCTGTGAGAATATCGCTGTTTATAACCATAAATGGCTGATCATCCCAGAAATCCGCAACATTCTTTATAGCTCCTCCTGTACCGAGGAGCAGAGGTTCATAACGGGTAAAAACAGGGATGGAATATTTCCGGCCGGACAGGAAAGAATCTATCTTTTTATACAAGTGATGGGTATTAATAATTATGGCTTCGCAGCCCGCATTCTGCAGGCTACAAATAATGATATCCAGAAGAGGACGTCCTGCAACAGGGAATAAAGGCTTTGGTGTATTTGCAGTAAAAGGGCGAAGCCGCTTACCAATACCCGCGGCAAGTATCATTGCTTTCATCGTAATACCTTACTGACCACTACTGCATATTAAAAGATGAACGTCCAACATCGAACATTGAACGTCGAATCTTGAATAAGAAATTCTGCCAAATTTATAAACTGGCGGAGCAAAGCGATTTCATTATTCGATGTTCGATGTTGGACGTTCGATGTTCAATGTTCATCTTTTTCAGTCCCTCCGATCCCCTAATCCCTAATCCCCGATCCCCAACCCCTGCTATTGTGGCAGATAACTCATATATTTTTTTATAGCATCATCATAGAATTCAATTTTATCATGATCATCTGAACTTTTTACTCCATGAGAAATAAAATAATCTACAGCATTCTGAAAATTGATTTTGGAAAGAGCTTCTTTTCTTTCGATTTCCTTTCTTTTATACATTCGATTTCCTATTGACTGGACTTTTTTCAGGCGGTCGTTGGTATTAATAAATTCTTTTGGATACCGCGTGAAAAAGTTTAATACAATAAAATATGATTCAAAATAGGTTTTAAGAAAACTGGAAAAAAGTTTAAGCTTTCTATAACCTGCGGATGTAATGTTGTATGTATCAGGCAAGGTTGAATGAGGCATTAGAATGGCGTCATCAATAAATATTTTGATGTTTTTACGAACAAAATAATCCGGTGTCTTATCAACGTCATAAGAAAATTCATTTTTAAAAAATTCCTGGAGAAACGTATAGCCTGAAACAATATCGGATGTTGAGAATTGAAAAGCGTCTTTTTCCAGAATTGCCAAAGCTGTAAAAGCTGCCGGGATAAAAAAGGAAATACAATTATTCTTGTAATATTCTAAAACCGGTCTTTTGCTCTCATTAACTTTAAATATAACCTCAGAGGATTGGCTTTTCTTATCTTTCTTTGGAATTTTTTCTATAAATTTTCTATGAGTGTAGTGTTCCAGGGCTCTTTCGAAAGCTCTGGCCTGATCAAGCACAAGAGTATCAGCCATCTTGGCATTTTTTGAAAACAGGTGGGTCATATATATTTCCATTTCAGATATCAGATAATCATAAGTAAAACTTTTTTTGGGGCAGTTAAGAATAGCGCTCGCAACAAGAGCATATGGAGTTACAAGTGAGACATTATCTATTGCATTTATGATTCTATGTCCCAGATTACGGATAAAAACATTCTGCTCTTTTGACGACATATCCTGAATTTTAGAACCATATTCTGATAAAAGTTCCTTTAACGACATAGGTTCATGAAACTTAATGTAAATTCTTCCATATCTTTTCTTTAGCAGTCTTCCTGCCTTTATTACTTGAAGGAGGCTCTCGGTCTCTTTTTGACCTCCCTCAATTTCACTTAGATAAGCACTTTCCTCCAGCACCCTGTCATATCCAATAAATATTGGTACAAATATCATATCCTCACAGGATTCGTTTTTATAAGCATCTAAAAGCATGGAGAGTAATCCAAGTTTGGGCATTATTAACTTGCCGGTTCGGCTTCTGCCCCCTTCTATGAACATTTCAATATTGAAACCTTCCTCAAGAAGCTTGTTTATATATTCCGCAAAAACTTTTGAATAAAGTACAGCCCCCCTGAAAGTTCTTCTTATGAAAAAAGCACCGCCGCGTCTGAATAATGGCCCAAGGGGCCAGAAAGAAAGATTTTTTCCCGCAGCGATATGGGGACATGGCATATTATTATTAAGTAATATATACGATAAAATCAGATAATCTATATGGCTTTTATGGCAGGGGACCAGAATTAACGGCCCTTTTTTAGACATGTTTTTTACTCTGTTAAGCACATCATTATTGACCGTTACACCTTCAAACATGGTGTTTACAACCCATTTAACAACAACTGCGGCCATTCTTATTACAGCTATATTATATTTGGCGGCTATTTCGTCAAGATACCCCTCGGCCTCTTTACGTACTCTTTGGATTGGGATATCGCGCTTTTTTGAATGGTTGTACATAAATCTTTGAAGCCTGTTATTTGTCAGGATATTTTCTTTCAGTTCTTCTCTTGATTTGAGAATCGGCCCGACTATGCTTCTTCGATGTTGATTAATTTGAGCTAAAAGATAACGCCTTAATTGAAGCGACTGCTGTTCTATGCTCTGATAACGGTTTTCAGCGAGCTCTAAAAATTCTTTAAGATTAACCGGCTCTGATATTTCTACAAAAATATTGCCTGGATTTTTTAATAAAGTTATAATACGTCTTATTTTTCCCGGCCTTTCTTCGGTGCCGAACAGAATATCAATTATATTCGGAGTGGACCGGTGTGGTTTTGTGCTGAAAATCATTAATTGAGGAACAATAAAAATTTGGTTTTCTATTGATTTCTGAATTTCTATAAGATAGCGAATCGGATCTGCTTTTTCTTTTACAAATCTGCGATAGAAACCTTTTTTTTCAACCAGAGATAATAATCCCGAACGTCTCTTAATCAGCTCGTGTTTGATATATCCGCTTTTATAAGAGTTGGGCGGCCAGACTTTATTATGAAAAATATAATCAAGATATGCTAAAATAATCCTGAATATTCGTGATACCGGCTGCCAGATAACTACTCTGTAATCCAGCCCTATTTCGGGAACAGGCAGCCCTTCCTGTCTATATCGTGTGTGATAAAATAAATATTTAAAATAACTTTTATGTTTGGTAGCATAAATGATTATACTTTCTTTTGGAATCTTCCGGATAACTGAGGTCTGCTCCTTATCAAGCTTTACTCCGGAAAAAAAGATCTTCAAAATCCATGATGAAAAAAAGCCTATATTAACCGGAAGATAGCAAAGAAAGTGATTATATGTGCCTTTAAGAAAGTTGTCGATCCAACCCCTTAATTTCTGTTTTATTAATCTTGTCATAATATTAGT
>NZ_JAUWQB010000015.1 GCF_030611305.1 Desulfobacula sp.
GCTTTATTGTCGTTATTAAGTACAATAACGACAATAAAGCAAGCCTGACCCCAAGTAAAAACAACTTGACATCATATCTATACTTGTATAGACAAGTAGTATCCAATTCAAAAACAAATGTCAACCATATGGGGAGGAAAATAATGAATAATAAAGAAAAAATATTAAAGAATCTTAAGATTGGATGTGGTGTGGCCCGCCCTGTCAAAGCACCCAGGGGGACCCAGCTTCACTGCAAGGGCTGGCACCAGGAAGCAGCCTTGCGTATGCTTTGCAACAATCTTGATCCCGACAATGCTGAAAACCCTGATGAGTTGATTGTCTATGGTGGTCTTGGTAAAGCAGCCAGGAACTGGAACTGTTTTGACGCCATTGTCAGGACTCTGCTGGATCTTGAGAATGATGAAACCATGCTGGTCCAGTCAGGGAAACCGGTCGGTGTGCTGAAAACCCATGAAAGCGCGCCCAGAGTTTTGATTGCCAATGCAAATATTGTCCCCAAATGGGCTAACTGGGACACCTTCCATGAACTGGACAAGAAGGGCCTGATCATGTACGGCCAGATGACTGCAGGTTCCTGGATATACATCGGCACCCAGGGAATCCTCCAGGGCACCTATGAGACCTTTGCTTCACTGGGACAGAAACATTACAATTCAGATCTGACCGGAAAAATTGTCGTGACGGCAGGGCTTGGCGGCATGGGCGGTGCGCAGCCTCTTTCGGTTACCATGGCAAACGGTGTTGCAATTTGTATTGAGATTGACCCCGGCCGGATCGAGAAAAGGCTTGGAAAACGGTATCTGGACATTGAAACAGCAAGTCTTGATGAAGCTATTTCAAAAGCCAGAGAAGCTGCAAAGGCAGGCAAACCCCTTTCCATCGGCCTTTGTGCAAATATAGTGGATATCCTGCCGGCCATGATTGAAAAAGAATTTATTCCCGATGTCATCACCGACCAGACCAGCGCCCATGATGAACTCAACGGATATTTTCCCCAGGGGCTGTCCTTTGAAGAGGCCTTAACTTTAAGAAAAACCGACCCTGAAAAATATAAGGACATGGCTTTGAATTCCATGGCTGACCATGTAAGAGCCATCCTTGAAATGAAAGATAAAGGGGCCGTTGCCTTTGATTATGGTAACAATTTAAGAGCTCAGGCAATGAAACGAGGGGTTGACAATGCCATGGATTATCCGGGATTTGTTCCGGCTTATATCCGTGAACTTTTCTGCCAGGGGGAAGGACCCTTCAGATGGGCAGCCCTTTCCGGCGATCCCGAAGACATCAGGGTGACAGACCGTGAACTTATCAGGCTTTTCCCTAAAAAAACCAAAATGATCAACTGGCTGAAAATGGCCGGAGAAAAAGTGGAACACATGGGTCTTCCCACACGGATCTGCTGGCTGGGGTATGGTGAAAGGGAAAAAGCAGGCAAGTTGTTTAATGATCTTGTCAGGGATGGAAAGGTTAAAGCCCCTATCGTTATCGGCCGGGACCATCTGGACTGCGGATCGGTTGCATCCCCTTACAGGGAGACTGAAGCCATGAAAGACGGGTCTGATGCTGTGGCAGACTGGGCGTTGTTAAACTGCATGACCAACGTGGCTTCGGGAGCTACATGGGTATCCTTCCATGACGGCGGTGGAGTCGGTATTGGATATGCCCTTCATGCCGGTCAGGTCACGGTGGCCGACGGCACACCTGAAGCAGAAAAACGCGTAACCACTGTTCTTAGAAATGATCCGGGCACAGGGATCATCCGCCATGCAGATGCAGGCTATGAAACTGCTATTGATGTAGCCGAAACAAAGGGCGTCAAACTTCCCATGATCAATATGCATCAGGATCTGTCATGACACGACACATGGAAACCTTATTACCCGATAAAATTGATGCGCTCTTTATCAATTGTCATCTTGCCACCATGGCCGACAATGCCCTTGCAATTATTGAAAAGGCGGCTCTGGCCGTCACCGGAAAAACTATTTCATGGGTCGGCAAAGAAAAAAATCTGACCGAAAATTTCAAAACCGGATGCCCAAAAATCATTGATTGCAACAAGGGCTGGATTCTGCCGGGATTTGTGGACTGTCATACCCATCTGGTCTGGGGCGGATCAAGATCCAATGAATTTGAAATGAGACTCAATGGCGCAACCTATGAAGAAATTTCAAAAAAAGGCGGCGGCATTTTCTCCACGGTACAGTCCACCCGAAACGCTTCAAAAAATGAATTGTTTATTCTGGCATCGAAACGGGTGGATGCTTTGTTAAAACAGGGTATCACAACCCTTGAAATCAAATCCGGTTATGGGCTGGACCTTAAAACCGAGTTGAAAATCCTTGAGGTCATCAGACAATTAGATGAAAATTTCCCTTTGCACGTAGAGGCAACTTTTTTAGGCGCCCATGCCCTGCCCCCGGAATATCAAAATAACCCGGACGGCTATATCGATCTTGTGACCCAGACCATGCTGCCGGAGGTTAAAGCACAGGGGATTGCAACCTCAGTGGATGTCTTTTGTGAGCATATTGCCTTTACGCTTCCCCAGACAAAAAAGGTCTTTGAAACAGCAAAAAACCTCGGGCTCAACATCAAGCTTCATGCAGAGCAGTTATCCGATTCCAATGGTGCTGCCTTGGCCTCTACATTTAATGCCCTGTCTTGTGATCACCTTGAGTACCTGTCCCTGTCAGGTGCAAAAAAAATGGCTCAACATAATGTTGCCGCCGTTCTTTTACCCGGTGCCTTCTACTTTTTAAAGGAAACACAGAAACCGCCCGTGGATATCTTCAGAAATCTTAAGATTCCCATGGCCGTATCAACAGACCTGAACCCCGGTTCCAGCCCGGTTCATTCCATGACACTCATACTCAATATGGCCTGCATACTGTTTGATCTGACCTGTGAAGAAGCATTGCTCGGAGCCACCATCAATGGTGCAAAAGCCCTCGGCCTTGAGCTATCAAAAGGAAGTATTGAAACAGGCAAAGATGCCGACCTTGTTGTATGGGATATTGATACCCCGGAAGATCTCTGCTATCTTGTCGGCTTGACGTCCATTAACACAGTCATGATAAAGGGCCGTATACACCACACCAATTTGTGTAAATAATTGATTTCTACGGAGAAACTCCATGACCGGCATACTGACAGTCATCAACTGGACCATTTTAATCGGAACGTCTCTTTTCTTCCTTATCTTAAGCCTGTCCTCTTTTAATGAAAAAGAATACCGGGCCGCTGTCATAGCATTGCTTGCCTTCATACTGAACAATCTTTTCTGGACTTGGTTTCTCTATGCTTCATATGCCCTTCAAACCATAAATATCCTTATTATATCAGGTCTTGGTCTTTTTGGACTGATCTCTTTAATGAGCTTCTTTCCGAACAAACCCACCGGCCGAGACCTCTCAAATGCAGACCAGTATGATGAAAGAGATAATATGTTTGCCAGGAACAATATCCAGCATTACCCGGACCTAATGGAAAGATATTATGCCATACGTCCGGAGAACGAATCAACAGACAGACAGCTCCATCAAAAGCCTGAATTCGGAGAAAAAGAACAGATCTATCATGACGCATACACAGCCCCCTGCTATGAGGCTGCTTTTGAATATCTTGAAAAATCAATTCCTTTGTCCACAGGGGCAGTGGCTAAGCAAAAAATATCCATAGACCCGATACAATTTTGTAAGACCATAACTGACATTTCTAAATTTTACGGCGCCTGTGATGTGGGTTTTTTACAACTGAGATCCCATCATTTTTACAGCCATAAAGGCCGGCATGCTGCAAACTGGGGGAAAAAAACCGACCAGACCCATAAAACAGCCATTGCCATCGTGGTCCCCATGCGGGTTGAAATGATTAAAAAAGGCCCCACAAGTTGTGTGCTCCAGGAATCTGCACAAAAATATGTGGAAGCAGCAAAGATATCCAATATCCTGGCCACCTATATCCGACAGTTCGGATACCGGGCAAGAGCCCATAATGATGCCAATTATGACACCTTATGTGTTCCCATAGCCGTTGAAGCGGGCCTTGGCGAACTGGGCCGCATGGGAATTCTCATGCACAGGGTTCATGGCCCCTGTGTCAGGCTTGCCATTGTAACAACGGATCTTGAATTACCGGACTCTGCCTGCCCAAAGCCTCTCTATATGGAAGAATTCTGCAAAATGTGCAAAAAATGCGCTGACAATTGTCCGTCGGGTTCCATTACCCATGATAACGAGCCCTATAGCCGCAACTTCAGGCACTGGTCCATACACCAGGAAAAGTGCTTCTCTTATTGGAAAACAATCGGGTCTGACTGCGGGTTCTGTCTTTCTGTCTGCCCGTATACCAAACCAGATACATTAATTCATAAATTCGTCCGATTTTATATTTCCCGTAACTTCTTGAACCAGAAAATTGCACTTTTTATGGACGATCTGCTTTATGGCAGACACAAAAAAATTGCCAAAACCAACCCTGAAAACATTTTTAAAACTTGAACAAAAAAAACTGAGGAACGAAGTCCGGAATTTTGTCAAATCCATTCCCAAAAAAATGATTCTGGATATGGATGCCGATAAAATTCAATTCCTCAAAGAATTTTTACAGGAAGCCGGCAAAATCCGGGACCTGGAACCAGATGCAAAAGAAGTCCATGCAATGGACGAAAAAATCTTTGAATAACTGCTTTTTTACTATTATTCTTCAAACATGACTTTAACATCAAGGGCGATCCATTCCCCGTCACTGAAAACAATTGGATTGATATCTAGCTGACTTAATTTATCACCCAGATCATGGGCAAGCCTTGACACTTGTGAAATCGCTTGGGCAAGTTTTTTTTTATCAAGGCTCATCCCCCTGAAATTATCAAATACAGGGGATAAAACCAGTTCATCAATCATATCCGTGGCTTCATTCACAGAACAGGGCACCAGCCTGAATGCCGTGTCCTTATATATTTCTGTCAGAACCCCGCCTGCCCCAACCATTACCGCATGACCCAAGGCTGGATCTTTGATGATCCCGATAATAAATTCCGGTCCCATATAAGTGCTTTGATTTTCAACAAGGATATTCTTTTTGGGAAACCGGTCCTGCATGAGTTTAAAATTATCCTGAATACACTCTTTGTCACTATTCAGAAGCACTCCCTTTTGTTCTGTCTTATGCAAAATATTTGAAGAACAGACCTTCACTACATATGGCGGCTTGATATCATTAATATTAAGCTCATCTTCCGGTCCCAGTCTTTTTCCCTTTGGCACCTTAATCGAATAGAGCTTTACCAGCTGCTTGGCATCAAATTCATCAGGATTTTCTTTATCACCAAAGGTTTCAAACCAGAGTTTCAGTTTTTTTTCCATCCTGCTATGCCTCCTGCTCAAGCCGCTGCTTTATCTTTGTTCTTTCCACCAGAAAACGAGCAGCCCGGACCGCTCTTCCCACCGAAGGATATGCTGCCACACCGGCATAGTATAAATTTTTAATACTATTGTCTGTGAAGGGGCCGTACTTGGTGAATACGATCACTGGTTTGTCGGATTTTTTAATTTTATCAGCAATGATATCTATCAGATTTTCCGAAATCCCCGGGGGTGCAAAAAAGGCGATACAGATAATAATATCCACCCCATCATCTTCGATCAATATATCAAGGCTTTGTGAGAACATCCTGTCATCAGCACTTGCAGTGATATCTACAGGATTTTCACAGGCTGCAAAAGGGAAAGTGGCCTCTTTAATCCGTTTCTGGGTATCTTTGGAAAGCTTTGCCATTTTCAAAGGTGCCCGCATGTCCTTTTTCTCGATAAAATCCGTACACATCACCCCGTAACCACCGGCAGCGGTTAAAACAGCCACCCGATTCCCCGGAGCACCCGACAGCATGGAAAGAACCTTTGTGGCATCACAAAACTCTTCATCATCATAAACCCGCTGAATCCCGAATTGTTTCAATGCCCCGCTGATCACATTGTCGGAACCGGCAAGTTTTCCCGTATGGGAGCTGACTGCCGAGGCTGCCGTGTGGGTCCTTCCGGCTTTTAAAACAACCACGGGCTTATCTTTTGTAGCGTCTTTGGCAGCCGTTAAAAATTGTCTTCCCTTTTCAATATTCTCAAGGTAAAATCCCAGGCAATTTGTCTTTTCGTCCCGGGCAAAATAATGGAGAAAATCTATTTCATCAAGATCGCACTTGTTTCCCAGGCCCACAAAGGCTCGCATTCCATAACCGGTATTGGATGCATACCCAAGGGCTTCAACACCCACCGAGCCACTTTGAACAATACAGGCAACCCTTCCATTTCTGTCCAGCGCCTTATCCCCATGTTCAACAAAAATGGTATCAATATTTTCATCCGGCAAAAAGATTCCCAGGGAATTGGGGCCAAGAATATTGACATTTTTCTCTTTTGCCAGCCTTGTTAATTTTTCTTCCAGTTCCCTGCCTTCGGCACCGACCTCACCAAACCCGCCGGCAACAAGGATATAATTTGGAATTCCTTTTTTTATACACATTTCCACGGATTTTACTGCGGCTGCAGCAGAAATAGTGATGATGGCAAGATCAATATCTTCCGGCAAAGACTGGATATCCGGACAGACCTTATGGCCTTCAATGGCATTCTCTTTAGGATTTACCGGGAATAACCGCCTTCGGGAATCCAAAAGCCGTCTAAAAACAATCCCCCCGACTTTATCTTTAGACTTTGATGCACCGATCACGGCTATCTTTTTTGGATTTAAAAATTTTTTTAGTGATGCGATTTTATCCATATGTTTGCTATTCTTCCAAAAAGAATCAATCCTTTTTTATTGTTCTATATGTTATCTATTGCAGCGAATGGTTATATAAAATTAATAATATTCTTCAAAAGCATCCTCAATGATGTCTTTACGGCGTTGCATTTTGTTCATTCTTTTATCAATGCTGGCAGTATACTGTTTTAATTCGTTTTCGTTCTTAATCAAATAATAACCACGGTTGCTACCACCAACTGGAAGATGAAGCTTTTCGATTGCTTCAAGAATAAGTTTTCTTACTTGAACATGAGTGGCATCTTCATATATACCAATAGCGGGC
Organism: Desulfobacula sp.; assembly: GCF_030611305.1. Classification (GTDB taxonomy): domain Bacteria; phylum Desulfobacterota; class Desulfobacteria; order Desulfobacterales; family Desulfobacteraceae; genus Desulfobacula. Next base: position 7,091 of record NZ_JAUWQB010000015.1, read on the forward strand.
CCAATTTTTCCAGAACTTATCTGGTTTTCTCTACCGACATGATTTTCGAGGATCTCTTTGATTTTTTCTAACTGGGATTTCGTAATCATTTTTTTCTCCTCATTTGTTTGAAAATCGAATTTATATAACGGCGGCTGAGAATAACAGCCGCCGATAAGCTGGCCGCGGAGCGGTCAGCTTATCGCTGCTAATAAGCCGCGCGTCTTTTTGCGTCGGCTGAATTAGCCTTGTTATGATTTATTATCCAAAAATATCAATATACCCGCATTCATCAAAGGCTGATTTCAAATATTCTGCAAATTCACTAATCTCACTATCATTTTCTGATAGTTCTTTTAAGGTGTTGACGGAATCTTTCTGAGTGTACCATAAATAAAGCATAAGAGCCGATTTACGAATCTCTAAATCGTTTGAATTATCCTTTGAAATATTACTTAAGATCAATGCCTTAGTGGGAATGGTTGAAATTATAGCCTCAACACATTGACCAAGACTACCTCGATAAAATCCGTTTTCATCAACAAAATATAGCAACCTTATAAAAAATTCTGGTCCCATTTGCCTTATTTTTTCTTCAAGACTCAACCGTTGTTTCTCTTCAATAGTATTACCCGAGTGCCAGTATATGTCTGGATGGCCTGGTATCAGTGAAAGTATGTAAACTAAATATCCAGAAATATTATCAAGTGATCTTCCCATGAATAAGTCAAAAAATAAATCCCAAACCTTATCCAGGTATCTGAAATTGTTTAACAAACTTGAAAGACCAACTTTGTGCATATCCAAATATTTGGAACTAGCGAAATCAACTGAACGCTCAAAACTTAAATTGATTGGCCTATTTAGGAAATGAGGCAGAAAGAAATTTTGGCAGGCATTGGTGTCAAATTCATTTATATCTCTTTTTTCAAAAATTATTGTGTATGGACCAATGTCCAATCTCTTTCGATCATGTTTCAAAAGATTAGAAATATCGATCCAGTAACCCGTTTTTTTATCCGGATCATAAACTAATCCAATAACAGTTAAAGAGTGGTTTATCCAATAATTGAAGTGCTCCTTCGATGCGGGTATTTTACATGTTGATTCCGTGCAGTACGATGCCCCAGATTTTATTTGAGCAGCAATACTCTTACCAGTTACCTTTTCCCCATCAACCAACTCAACTATTGCATCAATACCGAAATCATTTCTTTGATCAATTTCATTAAAAATGCAGTTAGCATTTTCAATAATTGATCTGAAGTAATTCACACCTTCTCGTTCAATAGTTGTTAAATGTCTTTTAGTTGGTAAATTCATATGATTTTAAAAGCATAACGCCTGAACTCACTGGTTTTTACGGAGCGCAGCGGAGTAAAAATCCAGTGCAGTGATTTGTTAGCCCCATTTTTAAGAAGCTCAATAGCAAAATTTCCTATTTCGGATCTAATGATTTTAATTATTGAAAACCTTTAGAAATCGTGAAATTATTCGATCTTTATAATTACCCCAAGGCATCATCCTTTTTTGTGGCCAAGTAACATACAAAAAGCGTTTTGCGCGGGTAAAAGCAACATACAGATTGTTTTTTTCTTGTGTCATCTCAATACCCCCGCTTCGCACGGCTCGATAATCAGGAAAAGTTTCATCATCCATGCCAATAACAAAGACAATATCAAATTCCTGACCTTTCATTGTGTGTACCGTACTCAATGTAATTCCAGAATGTTGTGTTAATGGATGAGTTTGCCCCAAAGCCATAGCATTCTTAAATTGATGCAATGACTTGTTATCTGTATTCTTAGCGTAATTACGCCAATGTTTAAGAAGCTCTTTAATATCATTGAAGATCATATTCTTTTCATTTTCATCTTCAACATTCAGATTATCCCTGAAATCTTCCAACATCATTATTAGGTTGCTTCCGTCATCACTTAATTCTGTAACCAGTTTGATTAACTTTTTATTCAACTCATCCAATACCAGTGAAATTACATCTCCCAAGTTTATATTTTCGGTTGTTTCTATTTTTAGACGGCTTAACAATCTTTGTTTATGCAAGCTGTCTTGAGGGTTCAGTCTCACCCTTAATGCAAGGTCAAATATGTTCATTAAATCAGATTCAAACTGAATCGCACCTGGTGTCATTTTGTAATAAAACGGTAAATCAGTCTCTTTTAATTGAATCTCTATCGAGTTAAAGATATATTTATTCCTTGCAAGCACGGCTATCTTTTCACAGGTGATTTCACCCTCAATATCATCGTGCGTCTTTAAGGCAATTAGTTCATTTATTTTGCCGACAACCCACTGAGCTTCAGCTTCTTCATCCTTTAATCCATTTATCTCAAAAAACCCTTCCTTAACCGTTCCCACAATATATTCTGCATCAGGAATGATTTTTTCTGCCGCTTCTAATACTTTTCTTGATGAACGATAATTTTCATTCAATTCAACAATTACAGGCTTAAAATTACCAACAAACTGTTTATCCATATAGTCTGGTGAAGAGCCATTAAAGTGATAGATAGATTGATTGGGATCACCTACCATCATAACATTGTTAAATTCTCCATTAGTCAAAGCAAGTAAAAGTTGATATTGGGCATTATTTAAATCCTGTGCTTCATCTACACAGACAGCAAAAAAACTTCGGCGATACAAGGCGGCTGTTTTGGGATAATCTACCAATAAGCCATACGCTAGAAATAGCAAGTCATCAAAATCTATGGCATCTTGAGATTTCAAAAGTTCCTGATAGTTTTGATACAGTAAAGCAATATTTTCATCATCAGTATGCTCTCCAATTTCATTGTCAGCAATCAACTTCCGTTTCATCTCTGAAATAAAATTCAAAACACGATAGCGAAAATTTTTCTGCTCTTGTTTATCCTGTGTTTTGTATTTGCCTGCATAAGATGGAGTTTGTTTAATCGCCTGCCCAATTAACTCCAGTCTGTCTATTTCATCTTCAAAAATATGCGGCATCTTGGCATGACCAATCAAATTGCCGTGATTTTCAAGTATGGATTGGCAAAAACCATGAAAAGTCCCAACAAAAATACGCTTCTCGATTTCCGATATATTATTTAATCGTTCCTCGATTTCTTTTCCCGCCTTGTTGGTAAAGGTCAGGGCAAGGACTTTTTTATTGGTTTTTGCCAGTAAATAGCGTACTCTTTCCGTTAAAACTCGTGTCTTACCACTTCCCGCACTGGCCTTAACATAGATTGGGACATTTTCAGCATAGACAATTTTTTTTTGCTTTTCGGATAATTCAATTGTGGTTGTCATGCTTCTGCCTCTTCTATTTTTAAAATAGCGGATATCTTGTTAAACAGTGCAATTACCTTTGGAGGTAAATCTTTTTCACTTTGTATAATCTGTTCAGCTATAGCAGGGCCATATTGAGCTTTTCTACCCGTAATAACATCGTATAACTTATCGTCATCATAACTTTCGATTTCTGTTAACCTGTCCTGTTCTTTTGCTTCTCGATGTTCGTCATTCGTATAAACATCTAAAGAAGCGATGGCTTTTTTAATTTTATCACCAAAACCATCACTAATTAGCTGTTTCTCAAAGTCATTTCCATCATCAACAAAAACAATACAATCAGTTTCACTTTTCGGAGATCCACAATTTAAGAACTGTTGCTGAACACTACTTTTAATATTTTTATCTGGTGTGTTTTCCGCATCACTGAAAATAATCCATGGAATGTTCAACGCCGCGGCAAAGCGTAAAAATGGCAGATAATTTCCATGACCGCCGACACCGACAAAATCCAGTCCCATTTCAACAGGTGTTTTATTAAAGTGCTTTTGTGCGAAAATAGGTAGTGCCTGCTCTTCAGTTTCCCCTTCAAAAAAGACGATTAGCTTTGAGAAAAATATCTCTCCTCTGGTATTGATGACCTGTCGATTTATTTTCCTGATATCTTCGGGTTCTAAGTTATCAATTTCTATCCTGCCACAAGTCACAGTTTTTTCTTTATAAAAATTTCGTATCTGACCTAAATTGGCCGTTGCGGCGATATAAGGTGAATGGGTGGCAATAATTTTTTGACCTGATATGGCATTTATCTGTCCAAAAAGCTTCTTCTGAGCATTGGGGTGTAAATGGGCTTCCGGCTCTTCTATGGCAAGGACAGGAAAAAACACAGATTTCTCTTTTTCAGCATTTTTTAAAAGCAATGCAATAAACGATTTCAACGTCAATAGAGAAGACCAACTTCTTGTTCCCATGCCATGATATTCCATGGAAAAACTGTCATGGCGGTCGGTATAATAAATCGTTAAACCTTTATTCAAATCACGAATCTTTTTAGTAAAAGGCGTGATTTCTATCCCCTCACTGCGGGTATCCATCGCGGTATCCAACTCTTTTAACGTTGTTTTGATATTGGACAAAATATCGCTACTGCTGACCGCCTTTTCGTTCAATAATTCGATCTGTTCTTCGATCTCTTTGATATCCTCTTTGGAATATTCGATTTTGGACAACATCTTGCCAAGATAAGAGCTTCTTAATTTTGTGTCCTCCAGAATATCCCGTTGGGCGTCCATATAAAAGAACGGAACTTCATCGAAATGAAAACTTGTCTTTTTGCTGTTATCAACACCAAACCAATCAATATCACCCTTCTTGAATTCAGGCCACTCTTGCAGAATAAATTGCTGAGTTTTGTAGCTGTTTTTTATCGCATCGAAAGTAATGATTGTTCTTAGCGGAACAAAGGCTTTACCATCAACATCATTTCGGATTCTATCGGTGGTGAATAGAATTTCCCAGTCTTCTGAAAAGTCCTCACACCGTTTTCCATCACCATCGATGGAAACAATCAATAGATCAATAATTATTTTCTCGGAAACCGAACTTCCCTGGATAAAAAAATCATCCTGCGAGACAAATTGGCGATTACCCAAAGCCAACTGCAAGGCCTTGAGAAAAGATGTTTTTCCGGTATTGTTCATGCCTGTTAAAATCGTGGTTTGCTCAAGCATTACTTCAAGATTTTTTAAACCTCGAAAACCTGCAATGCGAACAGTTTTTATTAAAATACTCATATGGCTACTTCCTTATCATATTGTACCAAAAGTTCACAGTTCAATTGTTGGGCTAACAGTATTAATAAGTGGATATTTTCTATGCTATTGACTGTAATAGATCTCAAAATTTTCCATCTATCACTAACATTAAGCAAAAAAACATGGAAACATTTTCCACTTGTGACCTTTTAAGTTTCAATTTTCCACTTATCAGGGTATATTCAATTCTAATATGGAAAGTCAACCAAAATTTCAACCCGACCCAAAGTTAAAATTAATGGATCAGATCCGTGAGGTTCTGAGGTACCATCATTACGCTTACCGCACGGAACAAACCTATTGTCAATGGGTATTGCGTTATATCCGTTTCTTCGGCGGCAAAGTCCATCCCCGTGATCTCAGTTCCCATCATATCGAACGGTTTTTGTCAGAACTGGCAGTCAAACGAGAGGTGTCAGCATCCACCCAGCGCCAGGCCCTTAACGCCCTTGCCTTCCTTTATCGTGAGGTGCTCAATATACCTTTGGACAGAAAGATTCAACCCGTTCGTTCAAAAAAAACCCCCAAACTGCCCACTGTACTCGGTAAAGAGGAAATCAAGAAGTTTTTCCAGCATATTGAGGGAACCCACGCATTGATGGCAAAGCTTCTGTATGGTTCCGGCTTGCGACTAATGGAGTGTGTACGCCTTAGAATCAAGGATCTTGATTTTGACCGTAAGCGGATACATGTGCTCGGTAAGGGAAACAAGTGGCGAAGTACTATCCTGGCCGAGCCGATCATTTCCCAACTTCAAAGCCATATCAAACATGTGAAAGCCTTGCATCACTGCGATCTTGAAGAGGGTTTCGGTGAAGTGTATATTCCAGTGGCTTTAGGTCGGAAATATAAAAATGCCGCCATGGAAACCCGGTGGCAATATGTTTTTCCATCAAAAAAACGTTCCGCCGATCCCCGGTCAGGCTCTGTAAGACGTCACCACGTCTTGGAATCCGGCATCCAAAAGGCGGTGAAGAGAGCGGCGCATAAGGCGGGCATCGATAAACGGACTACCTGCCATACCCTGCGGCACAGTTTCGCTACCACCATGCTGGAGAACGGTATCAATATCCGCATGTTGCAGGAACTCTTGGGCCATGCAGACGTTAAGACCACAGAACGCTACACCCATGTGATGGATAAGGACATATCCCAACTCACCAGCCCCCTTGAAGGTCTGGACCTGTAAATAAAGATGCGGATCTATGCTGTAGCCGATATTCATGGCAGGGCTGAAAAAATCGAAAGGATAAAGGGCGTTATCTCTCGGGAAAACCCTGATATTCTTGTCATTGCCGGAGATATAACCAACTATTTTGCCCCTTTGAAAACCCTGGACCGGTTAAAGGATATTACTATTCCCATTTTGACTGTCCGGGGAAATTCAGATTTAAAACGTGTTGAAGGCCTTTTGCAGGACCAGAAAAACATCACCCTTCTGAACCATGCTCCTGTGGCATATCAGGACGCCCGGTTTCTTGGCCTGAATGGCACCATACCTTTGCCATTTCTTTCAAAAATATGTTTTAGGGAGACTCAACGCCTTGACAGGCTTAAACACAGCATCACCCCGGAGACGATCCTGGTGGTTCATCCGCCGCCCAGAGATGTCTGTGACAAAGTAGGGAACAGATTCAGTGCCGGAAGTTTCGGTTTAAGACGCCTTATTGAAAATCACCCGCCCTTAATGGTGTTATGCGGCCATATCCATGAACAGGCAGGATATCAATTTTTTAAAAACATTCTGGTTGTCAATTGTGCAATGAATAAAACCTATAGCGGAGCAATCATTGATTGTGGTAAAGATATACCTTTGACGGCAAAAATGCTGAGAAATGACAAACAATATAAATAAGGGACTATAACGATGTGTGAATCCAATGTATACTTGAGAAAAGACGGTGATGAAAAACTGATCATGGAAAATGTGGCTGCTATAACCCCGGTTGGTGAGGATACATTTCTTTTAAAAGGCCTCTTGGGAGAAAATATGAAAGTCAAAGCCATTATTAAAGATATTAACCTTATGGGACATAAAATTATCCTGAAAGCCCTGTGATGAGCAGGTTTTCCGACTATCTTGAGTCCATTTCCCAGGTCAACGGTCTGGGCAATGGCATGGAAAATGGTCAAAAAATTCACTGGCTGTTTCATTGCGGTATGCTTTTTTCAAGTAAGGATAAATGGTGGGGGGATTTTAAATTCCGGCATTCTGCCCATGAAGGGATAGATATCACCTATTACCGAACCCATCTGGATGGAATGCATCGCTTTGATGATTCCATCAAGGTTCCGGCCATGGATGACGGGATTATTTTAAATATCTGTGATGATTTTCTGGGACAGACCCTTGTAATTGAGCATGAGAATCCTTTACTTTTCAATAGGCGAATTCTTTTTGCATATGCCCATATCATTCCTGAAAAAAATTTAAAAACCGACCGTATCGTCAAAAAGGGGGAGATCATTGCAAGGGTGTGCGATACCTGTAAAAACCCACAATTACCGCCCCATCTTCATTTTTCCTGTTTTGAAGTCTTAAAACAGGTTCCGCCTGAACATCTGGACTGGAACCTGTTTTTTTCAGAAAACCTTGAAGTCAACCTGGTTCATCCGATTTTCCTCTAACTCAGGATGTTTAGTGAATGCTGTCTTTAAATTCAATAGTTGAGCCTGTTTATTATTAAAAGAAGAATTGAAAAAAAAAAAGATTTGATCTATGATTATCAAAACTTAACCGTTTATAATACAAAACTTGGATATGGAGTGGATGAATGAAAAAAATTAAATATCTTTTGTGGCTGATTATTTTAGGTTTGCTTGGAATTTTAATTTATCAGAATTTAGATTATTTCATGACAACCAGAGCATTAAAATTTGATCTTAAAATTGCTTCCTGGAACTGGACAATACCGGAACTTCAAAATATTGCCTACTTTGGAATTTGCTTTCTTTTGGGCCTTATTCTGGCTGGCCTCAAAGGGTTTGTGGTAAAACTCAGGTTAAAAAAAGAAATCAAAACAAAAGATGCTGCTGCCGCTTCTCTTAAAGAACAGGTAAATACTTTAAAGACAGAACTGGAAGTATTTCAGCATGATCCTTATATAAAAAAAGAGATGGAAGAAAAGACGATTGGCGAACTACCCGTACTGGACCAGCCAGAAAACGACAATGAAAAAGGTGATAAATCAGATGCTGCCGGTTGATTCTGCTGAACAAAGATAGCGCATGAGCAAAAGAAAAAAAACTCCCATGATGGAACAATACCTGGCCATCAAAGAATCATATAAAGATGCAATTTTATTTTACCGGATGGGAGATTTTTATGAAATGTTTCTTGAGGATGCAAAAAAAGCCGCCGCTATCCTGGAAATCGCCTTAACCTCCAGAAATAAAAATGACGATACCCCGGTTCCCATGTGCGGGATACCATATAAGGCTGCTGACAACTATATTGCCAAACTCATTGGAAACGGATGCAAGGTTGCCGTGTGTGAACAAATGGAAGATGCTGCGGCGACCAAGGGGCTGGTGAAAAGGCAAGTTGTCCGGGTCATAACCCCGGGCATGATCCTAAATGAAGAATTACTGGATAAAACGTCCAATAACTTCCTTCTTGCCCTGTCAAAGACACAAGACGTTGCAGGTATTGCCTATCTTGATATATCAACCGGAACCTTTAAAACCACCCAGGTTGAATCCAGGCAGTCAAAAATACCCTTAGAACTGATTGATGAGGCGTTAAAGGTTGATCCCAAAGAAATCCTTTTACCATCCACTTTTAAAAATGACCCCGTCTACAAGCATATCCGCCAGGCTTTTGAAGGAAGACAAATCACCTATCTTGAAAAGACTGCATTTGATGTTGAAGAAGCAAAAGAAAGGCTTTTAAACAAATTTAAAACCAGGAGCCTTGAAGGGTTCGGTGCAGAGAATCTTTTTGCATCCATTTCTGCTGCGGGCGCCATCCTCTCCTATATCCAGGACACCCAGATGCGGGACACAACGCATCTCTTTCAAATCATACCCTATGATATGAAAAATTTTCTGGTGATTGATGACAGATCCTGCAAAAATCTTGAAATCCTTACCAATATACAAACATTGGATAAAAAAGGAACCCTGATCCACGTGCTTGATCGGACGGTTACTGCCATGGGCTCGAGGCTGATCAAAACCTGGCTCAGATATCCGCTGATTGATAAAAATAAAATCCGCCGGCGTCTGGATTGCATTGAAGAAATCACCAGGGCTTCCCATATTCATCAATTGATCATCACCCACCTGAAATCAGTGTATGATCTTGAACGCCTTGGCAGCAAAATTTCCATGGGTCAGGGGAATGCCAGGGATCTGATTGCCCTTAAAAACTCTTTAAAAAAACTTCCCCTTCTTTTTAAGGAACTCTCCCTGTTTAAAAGCTCTTTACTCAATGGGAAAGATCTTGAAGATCAGGAAATGATTTTAAATGAGCTTGGCTCCCTTGCCGGTTTGATCGAAGAAGCCATCAGAGAGGATGCTACCCATCTGCTCAATGAAGGCGGTTTAATCAATGATGGTTATAATCCTGAACTGGATGAACTGCTGTTAATTTCAAGGGATGGCAAATCGTGGATTGCAAAGACTGAGACTACGGAAAAAGAAAAAACAAAACTGTCTTCTCTCAAAATTAAATATAATAAGGTGTTCGGCTATTTTATCGAGGTGTCCAAGGCTCAGTCAAATTCGGTTCCTGATCATTATATCAGAAAGCAGACCCTTGTGAATGCTGAAAGATTCATTACCGATGAGATGAAACAGGTTGAATCGACCATATTAAATGCCCAAGACAAGCGCAATGCTCTGGAATACAGTATTTTCTGCACCATCCGGGACAAGGTCATTTCAAAAGCAGCCCTTATTCTTAAGATGGCGGATTTTATTGCAGGAGTGGATGTGCTCCAGGGGCTTGCCCTGGCGGCATCGGAGAATGGATATACCAAACCTGTCATCAATGACCTAAATACCATTTCCATTGAAGACGGACGGCATCCTGTGGTGGAAAAACTGATCAAAGGAGAGCGGTATGTCCCCAATTCCATTGAAATGGATGATATGGAGAACCAGATCCTGTTAATCACCGGTCCCAATATGGCAGGAAAATCAACCGTATTAAGACAGGTTGCCCTAACCGTGTTAATGGCCCAGATGGGATCATTCGTTCCTGCTCAAAAAGCATCTCTTGGCATTGTGGACAGAATATTCACACGGGTAGGCGCCCTTGACAACCTCTCCGCGGGTCAGAGTACGTTTCTGGTGGAAATGGAAGAGACCGCCAATATCGTTAATAATGCCACACAAAAAAGCCTTGTCATTCTTGATGAAATCGGAAGAGGAACCAGCACCTACGATGGAATGAGCATTGCCTGGGCAGTTGCCGAACACCTTCATGATTTAAATAATAAAGGCGTTAAAACCCTTTTTGCCACCCATTACCATGAATTGATAAAACTGGAAGATATAAAGCCCAGAATTAAAAATTTTAATATCGCAGTCAAAGAATTCAATGATAATATTGTGTTTTTGCGACGGCTTGTAAAAGGCGGAACCAATAAAAGCTATGGAATCCAGGTGGCCAGGCTTGCCGGCATGCCTGACGTTGTCATTGACAATGCAAAGCACATATTGTCCGGTATTGAGCAGAAAAACAACACAGACATCCCGAAACCTTTACCCCAAAAGACTAAAAAGAAGGGTAAAAAGAGAGAAAAAAAGGACGACAATCAACTGGAATTATTTAATTATAATGAACAATCCATTAAAAAAATGTTGGAAAAGATTGATATTTCAAGTATTACTCCCCTTGAAGCGATTAACTTGTTAAACGATTTAAAACAAAAAAGCATTAAATAGGATATGGTCAAGCTTAAGACATTCATACTGCCAATATATTTCATCACTATTATTTTTACAGGTGTTTTCGTTTTAACAGCAAACGGATTTGCCAGCAGTGCAAAACAAAAATACCTTATGGCAGACTCCTGCTATAAAAAGCTTCGAAATTCCTCATTAAAGCAGAAGAAAGCAACAGAATGGCTCAAATGCATCAGCAGGTATGAAAGCATCTACAGGATTCATCCTGACAGCTCATGGGCGCCTGCAGGAATGTATAAGGCTGCCCAGCTTTATTTAACCCTCTCCAAATTATCCGGCAAAGGCATCTATAAGAATCAGGCCGTTGACCTTCTTGCAAGACTCAGGAACAAATATCCCAGAAGCGCATACAAAAGCCGTGCCAAATCTTTGCTCAAATCCATAAAAGCAACCCCACGTCTCTATACAAAAAAGATTAAACACATTCGGTCAAAAAAAAGACTGACAAAAAATGATGTCCTTATCAGAAAATTTATTCAAAGCAGGAAAGATCCCCTTGAAAAAAAAGTTAAAACCATTCAAACAGCAAATCAAAAGCCACCTGCAATAAAACCAGTTCCGGCAAAAGCCACTCCCGGGGGGGATGTCACAATTACAGACCTTCGATTCTGGTCCAACCCTGAATACACCCGAATTGTTGTCAATGCTGATGGCGAAAGGAATTATTTCCACAGGCTTTTAAAAAAAGATCCTGCTATTAATAAGCCTTTTCAGCGTCTCTATATTGATATAGAACAATCAAAACTTGGAAAAGGGATTGCCGAACACACCCAGATCAATGACAACCTTTTAAATCAGGCCCGGGCGGGACAATACCTTCCCCATACTGTACGGGTTGTAATCGATATAAAATCATTTGAAAATTATAAAATATTCTCTTTAAAAGACCCCTTCAGAATTGTTATTGATGTCTGGGGGAAAGGATCTAACGGGAGGCCTGTTCCTTCTTCCGATCGAGATATCGCAGATTCAGGCAAACCTGAAAAACTTTCCCGGATCACAACAGATAATTTAAAATCATCTGATATTACACGGCAGTTTGCATTGGGAGTCAGAACAATAGTTATTGATCCGGGCCATGGCGGCTCTGACCCCGGGGCTCCGGGATATTATAAAAATGTCTGGGAAAAAGACATTGTTCTGAAAATTGCCAAAAAACTTGCTGTTACCCTCAGGAACCGCTTAAAATGCACAGTCCTTTTGACAAGGTCAACCGATAAAAAACTGACCCTTGAAGAAAGGACTGCTATTGCCAATACAAAAAGAGCGGATCTGTTTATATCCCTTCACTGCAATGCAGCTAAAAACAGACGTCTTAAGGGCATTGAAACCTATATTTTAAATCTTGCTACTGATGAACAGGCTATTGCTGTGGCAGCAAGAGAGAATGCAACATCCAAAAAGAATATTTCAGATCTGGAATATATCTTAAGTGATTTAATGAAACATGCAAAAATTGAAGAATCCACACGGCTTGCCAATGTGGTACAAAGCGCTTTTGTGAAAGGAATGAAAAAAAAATATTCGGGAATAAACAATTTAGGCGTCAAACAGGCACCGTTTTATGTTCTTTTGGGCGCAAGGATGCCATCCATTTTGATTGAGACATCATTTCTCAGTAACAAAACAGAGTGCAAGAGGCTCATGAGCGATGCTTACCAGACAGCGATTTGCGACTCCATCACCGATGGGGTTGAAAAATATATAAATGCGACAAATCCCAGACAATTATAACCTATGCTAAAGGAGATCATCATGTCTTTTGAAAACATTATTCTTGAGGTTAAAAACCCTATCGCAACCATTCTTTTTAACAGGCCCAAGGCTTTAAATGCGCTTAATAATGCTCTTTTTGACGAACTGGACACTGCTCTGGACCAGATAAGAGAGAACACAGATATAAAGGTTCTCATTCTGACAGGTGCTGGAGATAAAGCATTTGTTGCAGGAGCCGACATAGCCGAACTTGTAAAAATGAATCCTCTTGAGGGAAAAAGCTTTTCCAGAAAAGGACAAAAGGTTTTTTCAAAAATTGAAGATCTTCCCATCCCAGCCATTGCCGCTGTAAACGGGTTTGCTCTGGGCGGGGGGTTAGAAGCTGCCCTTGGCTGTGATTTTATCTATGCATCTGACAAAGCACTTTTCGGTCTGCCCGAAATCAACCTGGGATTGATTCCCGGATTTGGCGGAACACAGAGACTGGCAAGACGAGTAGGCTCAAACCGTGCCAAAGAACTAATTTTCACCGGAAAAAATATTAATGCCCAAGAGGCTCTGGAATATGGTATTGTCAACAAAGTTATTGAGCATGACAAGCTCATGGAAGAAGTCTTGAAAACCGCAAACCTCATTGCTTATAAGGGTAAGGTGGCCCTGAGATCTGCAAAGGAAGTTATTCAAAACGGTCTTAATGTTGACCTTGAAAGCGGATGCAGAATTGAAAACGATGTCTTTGGCCTTAATATGGCAAGCGAAGATGCAAAAGAAGGAACCCACGCTTTTCTTGAAAAAAGAAAACCCGTGTTCAAAGGAGAACTTTATTAGTAGAAAGGGATGAAACACCATGTTTGCTGAACAGATATCCATATTTATTGAAAACAAGGAGGGTCGGCTTGCAGAAGTTACTGCAATCTTAAGGGATGCAAATGTCAATATCAGAGCATTGTCTCTTGCCGATACAACTGATTTTGGTGTATTGCGCTTAATTGTGAATGACAATGAAACAGCAGAAAAAGCATTGAAAAAAGAAGGCTTTACTGTAGGAAAAACCCAGGTTCTAGCTGTTGAGGTGAAAAATGAGCCAGGCGGGCTGAATAGCATTTTAGATCCACTTTGTGAAAATGATGTCAACGTAGAATATATGTATGCATTCGCTAATCCGCAATGCAAAAATGCCATCATGATTTTCCGATTTGATGACTATGATAAGGCATTGAAGATTCTTGCACAAAAAAATATTAAAGTTATCAGCAGCCAGGAACTCTGCAATTTATAAAAAAAAGGCGGGCACTGCCTCCATTGTCCTGCATGCATAAGGTAGTGCCTTGTTTGTCTTAATAACGAATAATCCTTTAGAGAAGTGCTGAGTCATCCAGTGTTACTTTTCTTACAAGTTCCTTGTAATCAGCAGATGCTGTAGATCCGGGGGCAAACTCAAAAATGGATTTTCCATAAGATGGGGCTTCGCTGAGACTTTCACTGTACCTTATGGGAGTGCAAATATATTCCGGATATAATTTTTTAAGCTGCGAATATATTGTCGAAGGTCCCTTTATCCTGGTATCCATAAAAGTGGGAACAATATATTTTAAGACAGTTTCCTTTCGATATTTTTGAATCGATCCCAAACTTTTCATAAATTCTGACAACCCATGCAAAGGCATCACCTCCAATGCCACCGGCACGAGAACTTCTGTGCCATAAAACAGGACATTGACGGTGAGCTGATCCCATCCGGGAGCAGTATCAATAATGACAAAATCATATCTGTGATCCAGTTTATTCAGAACCTTAGACAAGGTCCACTCAGCACCAAAGGTTTTCCGATCAATAACTCTTTTTATTTCTGTCAATGATTTGCCACCGGAAAGGAGCCAAAGATTTTTTCTGGCCCTGACAATACACTCTTCAGGTGTAAGCTTTTTTGTCAACAATTCGGCCAACCCTGCTCTTGGCTTTTTCCCAAGGCCATAGGAAGATTGACCCTGAGTATCCGTATCCACAAGCAACACTTTGTGCCCGGCAAGGGCCAAGCCTGCACTTAAGTTAACAGAGGTGGTGGTTTTTCCAACGCCTCCCTTGCTTAAAGTAACACAAATTTTTCTGGTACTTGTTTTTGGCCTTTGAAATCTTTCTTTTTTCTGATTAATCAGTTTGTCAAGCTGCACAGGAAATCTATGTCTACAGGATTTACATCGCCCAACAATTTTTTTCCCCAAAGACACTTTTTCTTTAACGGTATCCAAATTGACTTTATGTTTTTTTGCGCACTTAGGGCAGACGATAATAACAGCCACTACTCCTCCTTTTTAAGTTCATCAAGAATAGCATTTACAGCGATATCGGCTATTTTCTTCATGGAAAAAGTTTCTTTTTTCCCCGGAGAAACCTTAACTCTAATTTTAGCTTTGCCTTCCCAAACCTGAACAAATACATTTTCTTTTAAAATCTGTCGGATCTTACCATCATGATCTTCTATGATTTCATCTTTTAAGCCAAGGTCATTTCTATAAATCAGGCAGTCTAAGCCTTCAACCCGGGCTGCAAACTCCTCCCCACGATCGGCAAGGATATAGTCTATGATATCTTTTTTCTGAGGCATGATAATATTTTTTTCTTAATAAAATTGAGATACTGTCATGTTTTAACAATTGCTTTTTTTATTTTTCCCGAAAAATATAACAATACTAAAAGAGCCAGGCAAGACAAATCGTTAATAAATATAAAAATAAATATAAAAAGGGTGTAAAAACAAAATGTCTTACACCCTTTTTATTACAAATATCTGTCTAATCTAAGCTGTATGGCTTAACCAAGCGCTTTAACAGCAGGAGCGATAGCAGGATGAACAAAGAGAAGAATCATTGCAACAACAAGTGCATAAATACAAAGAGACTCGATCAATGCCAAACCAATCAGCATGTTCACCTGAATTTTACCGGCTGCTTCAGGGTTTCTTGAAATACCGGCCATTGCGCCGTTCAAACCCAAACCCTGACCAATGCCGCAACCAAAAGCTGCAATACCAATGGCAAGACCTGCTGCCCATACACTACCAACTAGAAATTCCATGTTTTACTCCTTAATATAATTAAAATATAATAATATAAAATAACGGGCTTCTTCCCAGTTCCCGTAAAACTCGTATTAATGTGCTTCTTCGATTGCCCCTGCAATATACATGGTGGGCAGCAAGAAAAAGACAATTGCCTGTATCAGAGCGACCAATATACCCATTGCCATGATTGGAAGCGGCACTAAAAATGGACCGGCCAGCATGAGCAGAATCCCTACAACCAGCTCATGACCCATCATGTTTCCGAAAAGACGCAAGGTAAGGGACAAGACGCGTGCCAGATGACCGATAATTTCTATAACTAGAAACAAAGGCATCAAGACGGGTACCGGCCCCAAAAAGTGTTTAATATATTTAATCCCGTGCATCTTGATGCCGATCACATGACTCCATGTTACCGCAATAATGGCCAGCGACACTGTGGTGTTGATCTGGGCTGTTGGCGGATAAAATCCAGGAATCAATCCAAACAGGTTGCCCAATAGAACAAATAGAAAGATGGTTAATAACAGAGGAAAAGATTTTCTGCCCTCTTCCCCGGTGATGGATACCATGAATTCTTCGAGCCCGGATATCACTACTTCAAACACATTCTGTATTGTGTTGGGGACCATGGAAATACTTTTTCCGGCCAGCCAACCTAAAATGATCAAAACGACCATCGCCAGCCACATATAGGTGACATGAGGGTGAGCTGCAGCCCATTCTTCCATTCCAAATATTCCGAACAATGACGTCATAAACAAATATGGATGTTCCACTTTATACTGCCTCCTTGAAGAATATTCTTTTTAATTCAAGTGCCGTAGCCAAAAATACACTTGCAACAACGACCGAAAGACCTGCCAGAAGGCCTACCGGATGAACAATATGTTTCGATATCAGCAGGAAGATCAACACCCCGCTTATGGCAAATCGAATATAATATTTCACTAGGACATTGCCGATAATAGACCGTCCTCTTTCTGATACTATATCAGGATGAAACATCTTTTTTAATGTCCGCCTCAAAAGATGGAAATTGATAGCAGCAATCAAACCGCCTAAAATGATTCCCAAGGCAAATTTAACTGGAGTCATCGCAAGGCCTATTATTCCTCCAGCCAGAAGGATCAGCCAGTTAGACGTTGTTATAAAATCAATTAACTTTTGTAGGTCCTGCATTAAAACTTTTTTCCCTTTTGCCCTGCTTTATAAATGTTAAGGAATCCGGCTGCAATACCGAGTGCCAGTCCAACAAGCAACAAAACAGGCTCTGTGTCAAATTTCTTATCCAGCCAAAGTCCGATTCCAAGGCCAATGAAAATGGCGAGCGCCACTGATATCCCGAGGCTGGCAAAATATCCAAGTTCTCTGACGGTTTTGCCGGTTTCCTTTTTCATCTTCTGCCTTTTTAAAACTTCTTTTAGCCTTCAAAGATCAATTTATCTTGAGAGCAAATAACACATGCTGAATCTCAAGTCAATGTGAAAAAACTTTAAATTATATTCAAAAAACCTGTGCCGCTGTCACGGGTGATTTCACCAATTATCCAGGCGTTTAAGCCATTGGTTTTCATTTTTTCTATACAATTTTTTGCATCTTTTCCGTTCAGACTGATCAACAATCCGCCAGATGTCTGCGGGTCGAACATGAGATCAGCAACTGCCCGGTCAACTGCTGTATCAATATGGGTCAATTCTTCAAAAAACCTGCGGTTTTTATGGGCACCCGCCGGTACCATGCCTATATTCGCAAAATCCAATACATTTTTTAACATGGGAACTTTTTCAGAATGAAGTGTGATGCATCTTTTTGATCCTTTTGCCATTTCCAGCAAGTGTCCGGCCAGTCCGAATCCGGTAACATCAGTACAGGCATTGATGTCAAGTTGTGACATGACCTTTGCTGCGGTCTTATTCAACATGGACATGACAGCCACAGCTTCTTTAATATTTTCCTCTGTGGCCAGTTTTGCTTTTATGGCAGTTGACATGATTCCGGTTCCCACGGGTTTTGTTAATATAATAGTATCACCAATTTGGGCCATGGAATTGGTCAGCACTTTATCCGGATGCACGATACCTGTAACGGAAAGCCCGTATTTAAATTCCTTGTCATCAACTGAATGACCGCCCACAAGTGTGGCACCGGATTCATTGATTTTATCTAAGCCCCCCTTTAATGTCTCGGCCAGAATATCCTCTTCCAGGTCGGAACATGGAAAACAGACGATATTCATCACAGTAATGGGCTCACCTCCCATGGCATACACATCACTTAAAGAATTGGCAGCAGCAATCTGGCCGAATTCATAGGGATCATCCGTAACCGGTGTTAAAAAATCAAGGGTCTGGATAAGCGCTGTTTGTGAATTAAGCTTATAGACTCCGGCATCATCAGGAGAATCAAGCCCCACGATCAGCTTGGGGTGGGCTCTAATCTCAAGTCCTCCTAAAATTCGATCCAGCGTCCCTGGATCAATTTTGGCTGCTCAGCCAGAGGCTTTTACTTTTTGTGTTAAAAAAACTTTATTAATTTTTTCCATTCTTACACTTTCTCATTTCAAATCGTTATATTAACGCCCAAAATCAAATCCCTGTATTAAATCATTGATATTACACAGGCAAATCTGCCGGTTGTTTTTTCTTCCCGGAAAGAATAAAAAACATCTGTATTACATTTTGTACAAATTTCCATATTTTCAATATGTTCTTTTTTTACACCCTTATCCATAAGCTGAGCCTCACTCATTTCCCAGAAATTAAAATAATCTTTACCTTTAATTTTATATTTCCATAAAGTTTCCGGGATCTCATCCTTATAATTTATAAATTCAGAACAACAGGGACCAAGGGATGGAGAAATACCAGCCATAATATTTCCAGGCTGGCAGCCAAACTCCAGAATCATTTTGTCCACGCATTTTCCAATAATATTTTTAACACTTCCCCGCCACCCGGAATGAACGTTTGCAATCACCTTTTTTTCAGGATCATACAACATCACAGCCTGACAATCGGCAATCCAGATGACAAGAAACACTTCTTTCATGTCGGTAACAATGCTGTCAGCCGTGTAGGTCTCTTTTCCGGGTTGAAAGTTCTCAGGCAAATCATTGTCATCCTTTTTCAATACCTTAATATCACTCCCGTGCACCTGGTTTAAAAAAACAAAGGGATTCATATTCATTTTCCTGATTCCACCTGTCCTTGTAAATATACCGTGAACAATACTGGCGTGCTTTTTAAAATGTTCAAACTCATAGACCTTGATATCAGCGCTTTCCATAATAAAGCTCACCTATCTGTTCTATGATTTTTGTTGTGGAAATATCCGGTTCCAAAATGATCCTTTCTATACGTCCCCCATTTTTTTTTACAAAATCAGCCCCTATGATCTGATCTTCCGGCCAGTCCGCCCCTTTAACCAGCACATCGGGACAAATAGTTTCAATCAAACATTTTGGATCAGGTTCATCAAACAACACCACATAATCAATACATGCCAAAGCTGCGACGACCAAAGACCGGTGTTCCTGACCAATAACCGGACGTTTTTCCCCTTTGATGTGCTTCACCGAACGATCGGAATTCAACCCCAGGATAAGGATATCCCCAAGGTTTGCAGCATGGGTTAAGTATTTGACATGGCCTGCATGAATAATATCAAAACACCCGTTGGTGAAAACGATTGTCTTTTTAGCACTCTTATACTGCCTGGATAGATTTTTAATTTCAGAAAAAGTGACAATTTTATCCATAAATATCATGTCTCCGGTCTGTACTACATGGGATTTCTGCTCTGGTATTTTCTACCAATTCTATCTCAATTTCTGCAAAAGCACTGCCATCATCGCTTCCGGCGTCAGCCAAAACTATTCCCATTGGATCAACAATCATAGACATACCGGGAAACCGCAACTGATCATCAATCCCTGTCCTGTTTGAACAGATCATAAACATTTGATTTTCAATAGCTCTTGCTTTGACCAGTGTTTTCCAATGCTTTTTTCTTGGTTCCGGCCACTGGGCAGACACAACAACAATTTGTGCTTTCTTTAAGAACAACGATCTGGCAAGTTCAGGAAACCTTAAATCATAGCAAATCATCAACCCGATCCTGCCAAAACTTGAGTCAATCGTAACAATCTTATTTCCGCCAGTGTAATAAAGATGTTCGCCTGTCAGCCTGAAAAGGTGCAGCTTTCTATATCTTCCCTTTACCTTTCCATCCACATCAATAAATACCATGGTGTTGTATATCCGGGCTTTTTCTTTTTCAGGAAGCGTTCCCGCAATGGCCATTTGGTTCTCTTTTGCAAACAAAGAAAGCCTTTCAATCACTTTATCGGTAATCCTGGCATGGTCTTTTAAATTTTCATTATCAAAGGAACACGAAAACATTTCCGGCAGAACGGCAAGGGACACATTTTCAGATGCGAGTGTCTCCAGGTATCCAAGTGCTGTATTCAAATTGGTTTCAATTTGCCCGTTTTCCACATCAAATTGAACAACGCCAGCTTTGAAATTCTTTTTCACTGTTTTTTAGAATTCCTTATTTTTAAAATTTCACATTGGACCAAAACACACTCAACATATAGTTTCACCCTTTCACCGTCAATCTTTTTATCCTTTTACAAACAATTATAAGGTTGCTATACTCGGGCTCGAATTTAAATTGTATGAATTGTTATCCAGAATAGGTAGAGCAGACATGAAAACAACGCATCAACTCTTTTTTCAAAATTCAAACAATCTCAAACAGATCCCTTCCAACAGCATTGGTCTTATTGTCACATCTCCACCCTATCCCATGATTGAAATGTGGGATGACATCTTTTTAAAACAAAACAGATCCATTGGAAAGGCAATTCAAAAACAGAACGGGAACAAAGCATTTGAACTCATGCACAAATCTTTGGATTCCGTATGGGATGAGGTATTCAGAGTTTTAAAAGATGGGGGATTTGCCTGCATCAATATCGGGGATGCCACAAGAAGTCTCAAGTCAAACTTTGCGATTTATCCAAACCATGCAAGGATTCTTCAATATCTTGTCAAAATTGGTTTTACAGCCTTGCCTGAAATCATCTGGAGGAAACAGACCAATGCCCCCAATAAATTCATGGGGTCGGGCATGCTGCCGGCAGGAGCTTATGTCACCCTGGAACACGAATATATACTGATAGCCAGGAAAGGCGGCAAGCGTGAATTTACAAGCGGCCCTGAAAAACAGAAAAGAAGACAGAGCGCCATATTCTGGGAAGAAAGAAATACCTTTTTCTCAGACATCTGGTTTGACATTAAAGGAAGCCGCCAGGGGTTGCTTGACAAGGCTTTAAGAAACAGAAGCGGAGCCTTCCCTTTTGAACTGGCCTTTCGTTTGATCAATATGTACTCAGTTAAAGGAGACATGGTTCTTGACCCGTTTCTGGGCACTGGAACAACCATGGCCGCATCCATAGCTTCAGCCAGAAACAGCATTGGATGTGAAATTGATAAAAGTTTTTATGAATCTATCATTAAGATCAAAGATAATATTATTGATTTGTCCAACAATCATATGGAGAACAGATTAAAGAAGCATATTCATTTTGTTAATGAAAGGATAGCGTCCGGCAAACCCTTAAAGCATAAAAATATGCCCTATGGTTTTCCGGTCATCACCAACCAGGAAAAGGAATTGATATTCAATGAATTAAAAACAATTGAAATGATGCAGGACCAGTCAATGCAGGTAGAGTATTCTAATCATCCCCAAACTTCATTCTGCCTGGAATGGGATAAGCCCGGGATTGAAAAAAAATGTTCAGACCTTGAAAAAATTGAATCTCATCAATCTCAAAACAAGGTTAAAGACAAACAATTAGAACTATTCTGAACCGTCATTTTTTCACCTAACACCTGTAATAGCTTGACTTCTCGACATATTTTGATTACTTTACAAAATTAAGATAAATATTAAAATTAATTAATATTTATTGCCTAATTGAGGGCGTTAACAAAATTATTATAAGCCAAACAGCACAGACACCTCTATATATATTTTGGCAAGGAGAAAAAAAATGAAACAAACCGATTCTTTTCTCAAAGGCAAACATATACTGGCTGTTGACGATGAATGGGACGTCATTGAAACCATACAGGAAATTCTGAATGAAGCAAAGGTGGACATTGCCCAGGATTATGAGACAGCTTCCCAAAAAATTCTCCAGACCCAATATGACCTTGCTATCCTCGACATTATGGGAGTCAACGGGATTAAACTTTTAGAAGAGTGCGTAAGAAGAGACATCCCTGCCGTTATGCTGACGGCCAATTCGTTGAACCCGGAATCCCTGATGCAATCCATTAAAAAAGGCGCTATTTCCTATCTTTCAAAAGAACATTTAAGTGAGCTTGATTCATTAATCAATGAACTTCTGGGCGCACATAATGATGGCACCCCCACATGGAAACTTCTATTTGAAAAACTTGGAGACCATTTTAACCAGCGCTTCGGGAAAGACTGGAAAGATGATAACAAGGATTTCTGGAATGATTTTGAGAAAGACTGGAAAGTCTCAAGAGGTATCCAGGAAAGACTGTTACACGACAAAAAGATCATTGATAAAGGGATATAGCCGCGTAGATTAAACAGAAGCCGGGATTCAAAAGAGGGTGATCTTTCTTGAATCCCGGCTTCTGTTATCAGGCTTTTGGCATAAACTATCGCTTTTTTTACATATATCCCAAAAGCCTGGGCAAAAAAAGTACAACTTCAGGGAAGTATGTCAAAAAGAAGAGCACACCGATCTGAATAGCCAAGAATGGCATTACTGCCCTTGAGACATAAATGATATCCCTTTTTGCCAGCGCCCCCGTAATAAACAGACTCACCCCCATAGGCGGCGTGCAGTATCCAATGGCAAGGTTTACTGTCATGATGAGCCCGAAATGCATGGGATCAACATTAAATGGGCCGAGCAATGGCAGGAATACCGGACCCAATATCAATGTCGCAGAAATAATATCCATGAACATGCCGATAAAAAGCAACAGAATGTTCATGACCAGCAAAAAGACAATGGGAGATTGAATGCTTGCCACAACAATTTCTGCAACCCTGTTAGGAATATTTTCAAAGGTCAGATATCTTCCAAAACACGTAGCCGATGCAACAATCAAAAGTAAGGTGGCACTGGTTACAGCAGAACTGACAGTTATTTCTTTTACTACTTTAAACCCCATGGACTTGAAAATAAAAAGCTCAACCAGGAACGCATATACACACGCAACAACTGCTGCTTCATTTGCAGTAAACATGCCTGAAAATATGCCGCCAAAAATGATAACAATGAGCATTATTGCCCAGAATCCTTCCTTGAAAATAATATATAACTGCTTAAAATCAGGGGCAGGCAATCTCTTGATATCGGTTCTTTTTCTGTAGAGAAGCCAGGTATAAAGACATACACAGGCAATGATAAGAATGCCCGGGATAAGCCCTGTCATAAAAAGGCCTTCCAGAGATACATTGCTGATCATGGAATAAAATATCATACTGATACTGGGCGGGATGATAACACCAAGGTTTGGCGAGGTGGTCATAAGGCCCAGTGTGTAGTCCTCGTCATACCCGTTCTTGATAAGAGCCGGAATCATGAATCCGCCAAGAGCAACCACCGTGGCAACGGTAGATCCGGATATGGCACCAAAAAGGCCGCAGCCAATGACACCGGCCATCCCAAGGCCACCCGGCAGCCAGCTGACCAGGGCATTGGCAAGGTTCATCAATTTTTCAATCATTTTTCCTTTGCTCATGATATTACCACAAAGGATAAAGAACAGGACCACAACTAGAGCAAATTTATCAAGACTTCTAAAAAGCGTCTGTGCCAGCAGGTCGGGGGGAATATCCAGGAATACGACAAAACCAATGGTTGCTGTAAAAAACAAACATAAAAAAACCGGAATATACGTTGTCATAAAACCCAGGAGAATACATAGAATAATCAAATCGCTGATCTGCATGAAAATAAACCCTTTTATCTATTTCGGATGTCTGGTTCGAAAATCTTGAATTATTACCTGAACAGTTCTGATAAATACCATCACGCCCATTACAGGCATGATGGTATATATAACCACAAGGGGAATCTGCATGATGATTGTTTTCTGGTTTGTCAAAAACTGCAGGTGGGTCATTTTATACCCATAGTACACCATCATGCAGGCAAAAATAAGCATCAGTATATTGGAATAAAATGTCAATCCTGATTTAAGCCTGGGAAAGATCTGGACAATGGCATCGATTTTAATCATTGCCCTTTGCTTGACTGCCACACTGGCACCCACGAATGTTGAGTAAATAATGACGATACGCACCAGCTCTTCACTCCAGGCAAGGGTGTAATTAAACCCATACCTTAAAACAACGTTGGCAAAAAGAGATAAAAGTGCTGCCATTACAATAATAAAAAGGGTCCACTCTTCCATATTGGTGACAATGGTGTCTATTTTTTTTAAACTTTTCCCAAGCATAAACCAAGTCCTGTTAAGCGTTTGTTATCAAACAATAATTAACTTATTGCAGCGATTCCTGAACTTCTTTTAAGAAATTATCCGGTTTATAGGTATCGCCAGGATAAAGTTTATTAATTTCAGGGGCATATTTATCATATACTCCCTTGCTTTGTTCCAATAAGGTTGCCATGTCTGCATCAGAAAGCTTGAAAAATTCAACACCGGCTGCTTTTGCTTTTTCGATATTGGTGTTTTCTTCCGTGAGTGATTTCACACGGCTCTTTGCACAGACATCGTGAACACTGGCAATAAAGGCTTCTCTTATATCAGCGGGAAGCTTTGCAAGCCAGGCCTTATTAAAAATCCAGATGAAAAGCCCCTGGGCATAGTTGATCTGGGTAAAATACTTAGCCACTTCAAATTTCTTTGTTACATTACAAACGGTGAGAGTATGATCAAGGCCGGTGATAACCCCCTGTTTCAAAGCAACCGGCACATCAGGCCAGGGCATGGAAACAGGATTGAATCCCCAGTTTCTGTAGCTTAACTGATTAACAGCCGCTTCTGCAATTCTGAATTTTACCTTTTTGGCATCTGCAATATTTCTAACGGGTATGGTGGTTGCCCAGCCATAATTTCCATATCCTGTAATATCAAGACCCGTGATCCCCTGGTGATCCATTGCATTTAGGAAATGATTAAAAATCTTTTTATTGTTGATAAATTTATCAAGATTTTCAAAAGAATTCACAAGAAAAGGAAGATTCACTATACCGAATCTGGGACCAAGGTTTGTCGAAGCCACAGAGCTTACTCCCATACCCTGGACAGCCCCCATTTGAAGCATGTTCAACACTTCCACCTCACCGCCCAGCATGGAATAAGGTTTAAAGTCCACATAGACTTGACCGTTTGTTCTTTTCCAGACTTCATCGCGGATTTCAAAACCGGCAAGCGTACCCACAAGACCAGGAGTTGAAACATTAGAAACAATGCATTTATATTTTGCCCCTTTAGGGTCAAAAGCAGGTTTCCACTTATCTAACGAGGGTGCCTTTGCAAACACCGGAGAGGTGAACATAAATGATCCAACCATTAAAACAAACAATAATACTAAAAATGTTCGAAGCTTCATACTTAGTTCCTTTCCTTTAAATTTATAGATTTGTAGCACGGGCTTTAAAAACACCTCGCACCTGTTTCAACTTTTGGAATCCAGCTAATTTTTTCTTTACTAGTTGCCCTCAACGAAAAATTTTATTTAATCCAGTTTTTTAAATGCCTCCTTTCTGCCTGTAAATTTTTCCCGAAGTTGGGGTTTCATCAACTTCCCTGTGGGATTGCGGGGTACGTGATCAAAAATAACCCTGCGCGGCACCTTATAAAGGGAAAGTTTTGATTTTGCAAATTCGATTACATCTTCTTCGCTCAATACCCTTCCTTCTTTGGGTTGAACCACTGCAAGAACAATCTCCACCAGCCTGTCATCCGGGTATCCGATACATGCGATATCATCTATATCAGGATGGTCCATGAGTGCATCTTCAATTTCAACCGGGAAGATGTTTTCACCGCCACTGGTGACCATATCTTTCATTCGATCAACAATATAAAAATACCCGTCTTTATCTTTCTTTAATAAATCTCCGGTATAAAGCCAACCATTATTTAATGCTTCTTGAGTTTTTTCAGGATTTGAATAATATTCCCGCATCATTCTGGGGGTCCTGAATATTAATTCACCAACCTCGTCATCACGAATCTCCTCTCCTGTGGGACCAACAATCTTAGCTTCTACACCAAAAGTTGGTTTGCCGATGGAACCGGGTCTTGAAAGGACATCTTCCGGATACAGGTTGAACAATCCACCGCCGCCGCCCTCTGTAATGCCATAGATATTAGATACGGCACAAGGCAGTTTTTTCACCAGAAGCTTCATAATATCAAATGGCACGGGCTGAGCACCGATCTCCATATATTTCCATGAAGACAGATCATAATCAGAAAGATTGATATCCCCTTTATCCAGGGCATTCAGCAATGCAATCCCGATGGGCACTACAAACAGCACATCCGTACATTTTTCCTCGGCTATGGCTTCGATGATCCATTTGGGGTCTCTGAAATCTCTTATAATGGTCCCTGCAGCTCCTGTAGCATAAAACGGAGCCCACAAAAACATGGTGCCGCTGTGGTATAAAGGCAAAAAGAATAAATAATTATCATCCTTTTGAACGAAATAGGTCATTCCGTTACCAATGGCCGTATTATTAATTGAAAAATGGGTATGAAGTACAGGTTTGGGTTTCCCTGTTGTACCTGAAGTAAACATCATGGCCAGAGAATGATCCCTGTCAACTTCAACTAGTGCATCAGAGGTGTTTTTATGATTTTGAACGGCTTTGAAATTGATCATGTCATCAGGGACGTCATCGCCAATACAGATATAATTTTTAATAGTGGTAAGATCTTTTTGAGCAGGCTGGACAACTCCTAAAAATTCTGAGCCGAGAATAAAGGCTTCAGGATTACAGACTTCTGCGGCATACAATATATCGGAAGTCTCAAACCGGAAGTTTAATGGTACTACTACTGCCCCCAGACGTATGATGGCATAATAGGTGACAAGCCATTCCAGTGAATCTTTCTGAAGGTGCATGACAAAATCTCCATGCTTTACCTCCAGCTCTTTTGCCAAAAAGTTGGCTGCTCGATTGATCTCGTCATTAAATTCCTGCCAGGTAAAGGTTCGTCTTTCACCCGTTGCCGGAGTTCGTTCGATCAGGCAAACCTTGTCAGGAATGTGTCGAGCATGAATTGAAGCGTAACCTGAATAATTCAACGAGGCCCTCCTTTGTTTTTAATTGATTATATTTTTAAAACCGAATTGCTCCTTTTTTCATATTTTGCCTCAAATAAACACTTCATAAACCTAGAAAGCGACTTTATCAAGTCCTTTTAATCCAAGAATCTGCCTTGCCTCATCTGATGTTGCGGGCTCAAGGCTCATTTCTTTTCCAACCCGTTTAATCATACCCACCTGATCGGCACTTGCTTTTGCCATGATGCCTTTTCCTGCATAAATAGAATCTTCAAGTCCCACTCTCACATTTTGTGCCCCCATTGCCATGGCAGTCGTGGTAATGGGAATCTGGAATCTTCCACCGGCGGCAACCGACCAGGTAAAATTTTCTTCTCCAAGAACTTCCTTGGCCTCATCATAAATCAACACCAGATGTTTGACTGAGGGTGTCATCCATCCGACCATGGGGCCGAACACAAACTGGAGATGAACCGGTGGTTTTAAAAGATTTTCTTCCAGAAGCCAGGACACATAACTGACATGGCCCAGTTCATAAATTTCGATTTCAGGTTTGGTATCAATTTCAAGAAAAGCCTTTCCATAGATGATATCATCATTAAAGGTTGGCCTGAAAGTTACATTCTTGCACAGTTCAAGATATTCTTTTTCCCATTCATATTTAAACTCTTTAAAACGGCCTGCAATCTGGAAAATACCAAAATTAAAAGGTGCGGGATCAAAAGAGCACATTTCGGGTCTCAGCTTTTTGATAGGGATCAGTTTTTCTTCAGTGGTCTGATTCATGCCGCCACCTGTAGTGGGAAGCAGTATCATATTACATCTTGCCTTGATCTTTGAACATACTTCCATGAAAAGATCCGGATCAGATACCGGCAATCCATTTTCAGGATTTCTTACATGAATATGGGCAATGGCGGCACCGGCATCATGAGCCTTTACCGCGTCTTCCACAATCTCGTCAGGAGTTATGGGAAGGTAATCACTCATGGTTGGAATATGAACCGACCCGGTAACGGCTGCTGTGATGATTATTTTGTTATCCATTTTTTTAATTCTCCTGTTGAAAAAAGTTATAATCGTTTCTTACACTCTATACTCCTCATCCGAGTTAAGAACAAACATCCTCTTTTCCTTGACATTATCAATGACAAAAGAGGATTTGATCATCTGAATACCTTCTATCTGGGTAAGTTTTTTATTCATAAACTCCCCATAGGTTTTAATATCCTTTGCAATCACCTTTAAAATAAAGTCATTTGCACCGGCAATCTGGTAGCACTCAATCACTTCATCCAGTTCAGTAAATTTTTCTTTTATGGAGGCCACAGAAGAGAGATTACTTAAGCTTAAGCTGATACTGACCAGGGCCATAATTGAAAACCCAATTTTTTCAGGATCAAGCACAGCCGTAAATTGAGAAATCACTCCTGCAATCTCTAAGCGTTTTACCCTTTCAAGGGTTGCAGGGGCTGAAATTCCGACAATCTTAGACAACTTGGAATTTGTTGTTTTTCCATTTTCCTGAAGTGTATTTAAAATTTGCTTATCAATTTTATCCAGAACCATCTATTTCCTCATTTTGAACATTTTTTTAAATTAAACCTGCTACAAGATTAAATGGTTATATTTTTCTTTAATCAATGGCAACAATTCTTTTAAGGTTTCATCTATTTTATCGACCAGATGATCAATCTCTTTTTGCGTCATTGCAGTGGACAGGATAAACAATCCCCTTGGAATTGTAAAAATCCCTTTGTTCAGTAAAGACAGGTGCATCAGCGTATGAAGCTGCTCTTCCGATTTTAAGACCTGTTCAGCCGTTGTTATCGGTTCATTAACAAAATGCAGGTTCAGCAAAGATCCGATCTGGTTGGACTGGATATTTAACCCATTGGCTTTAAAACTTTCCATGAGGCCCTTTTGGAGCTGATCTCCCAGTTTGTTAACATAGGCTACCGCATTTTCGTCGTATTTGACCAAGGCCGCATATCCTGCCTGCATCACCGTTTCATACCCATTAAAGGTTCCAGAGTGGTACAATGGCTTATCCGTATTTTCATGGCAATAGATATTCATGATTTCTTCTTTACCGCCAAACACGCCAATGGGTAGCCCTCCGCCCACAACCTTTCCAACGGTTGTCAGATCAGGTACCACGCCATAAAACTTCTGGCACCCGCCCGTATTAACCCTGTAAGAAAAAATCTCATCAAAAATGAGCAGGACATTATTATCGGCAGTCACTTTCCTAACATGCTCAAGATATCCCGGCTTTGGCAGTACAACACCACCGGCACCCAGAAAAGGCTCCATGATGACGGCAGCAAGTTCGGGTGCATTTCGCCTGACCGCTTTTTCAAGGCTATGAAAATCATTAAACGGAACTTCCAGCATATCCTCGGTCATGCCCTTGGGGATTCCGGCTGTGATGACGTTCTTTTTTGTGGATGCTGCCACACTGTCATGGGTTCCATGAAACCCGCCGGTCATTTTCAGGATTTTGTCTTTTCCAGTATATGCCCTTGCCGTTCTCATAGCAAATAAAGTGGCCTCTGTCCCTGAATTTACAAACCTGACCCTGTCAAACCCGGGTATTCTTTCGCATAAAAGTTTTGCTAAGCGATACTGACCATCCGTGGGGGTCGAGTACTGGGAGCCTCTTGCAATGCCTTCCTGAACGGCCTTGACAATATCCGGATCACCATGACCATGGACAATGGCACCATAGGCATTGGTCACATCAAGGAGTTTATGTCCCTCATGGGTATAGACATAGGCGCCTTGTCCATAATCGATATGAATGGGATAGGGTTTAAAATAACTCAAGCTTCTGGTTGCACCACCGGGAATATAATTGATCAGCTGTTCATGCCGCTCTTTGGATACAGGAAATTTTTCCTTATAAGCATCTGCAATTTTCTTTTCAATTTGTTCTTCAATCATGGTGTCATCCTTGTTCTTTAATTATTCTTTTGTATGCACGATCAAAAGCTCGCCAAGTTCATTCTCTATTTTTTCAACAAATTCACCGGATTCAATCCTGGCCTTGAGATCTTCAAGATCATCAATATAGACCTTGTCTTTATCCATATAATCAAGGGTTTCGCGTACTGCTTTGTGCATTATTTTACCCGCAGGACTGAGCCTTTCAACACCCCTTAAATCTGCTGCCTGGGCAGCGCAAAGCAATTCAAAAGACAAAATATGATTCGTGTTTTCAACAATCTTTCTTGTTTTTCTTCCTGCAATAAGACCAAAACTTACAATATCCTGAAAATCAGCAGTGGAAGTAATTGACTGAATGGAAGCTGGCACTGCAAGGGTTCTGTTTTCTGCAACAAGCGATGTTGTCATGAACTGGCCACCCATAAGTCCCATTCTGACGCCTGTATCTTCTTTACACAGGAATGGAGGAAGTCCTGTACTGTGGGCTTCATCCATAAATCTGTCAATTCGCCTGTCACTTACAACCCCGATATTGACCATGGAGATTCCAAGGCAATCCATTACAAATGAAATGGGCTGTCCATGGAAATGACCATTATGAAAAAATGTATCTAACTCTGTGAAAATCAATGGATTGTCATTACTGGAATTGAGTTCTCTTAAAAGCACTTCATGGGCGTTTTGTAAAGCCTCTTTTGTGGGGCCCACAAATTGCGGGGTACACCGGATTGAATAGGCATCTTCAACAGGAATATCTGCCACAGAAACACCTTTGTGCTCCTTTAAAGTTTTTTGAAGTTTTATAGAGAGTTCCAACTCATCAATAGCCAGGTTACTTCCCTTGAGAAGCTTGGTTAAATTCATTGCAGTAGCATACTGACCAGGATGGTATTTTTGCTCGTGAACTATTGGATCAAAAGGATTAAATCTACCCATTAGAGTTTCAATGGCAAAAGCTGCTATTATATCTGAATTTTTCAGTGTATTGGTGGCTTCTGTGATAACAGTGCATGCAAGACCCACCATGCCCGAAGTTCCATTGATCAGGGACAGGCCTTCTTTGGCATTCAAATACATGAGTTCAATACCGGCAGCTTCCATGGCTTCTTTACCCGGCATGAGTTTGCCCTTATAGTTTGCTTTCCATTCTCCAAAAGCAACACTGGCTATACAGCCTAAGGGGCCAAGATCGCCACTGGTACCCAGAGAACCTTTTCTGGGAACAAGCGGAAAAACATGCTTGTTGATCATCTCCAGATAAATTTTCAGATTGACTTCTTTAATGCCGGAAAAACCGCGACAAAGTGAATTGGCCCTAGCGATCATAAAGGTTCTGACAAGTGTATCTTCAAAGGGTCTACCCACCTGGGTGGTGATACTTCTTACAAGATTTTTCTGAAAATCATTATCTCTTTCTTTGGGCAGAAGATAGTCAACAAGACCGCCGCAGCTTGTATTTACACCATAGATACAACGCTCTTCATTGGCCCATTTATCGACCAGCTTTCTGCAATCGCGAATCTTGGGCCAGTTCTTTTCGTCAACTTCAACTTTCATAGACAGATCTTTACCGGCTTTCATCAATTCTTCAATTGTTAATGTATAACCGTCAAGAATAAGAGTATTTTCTTTGATTGGCATGGTTTCCTCCTTAAATATATCAGTTTAATAATGTGTAATACTTTAAAAAAAGAGACACCTTCAACTTAAGATTCAAAAAAAGAGACGCAAAACAAAATTTGAGTGATCTTTTTTTTAAGGCTAACCAAATCAAGAAATTTTTGTCAAGTATTTTTTTAATTTTATAAGGAAAATATTGAATTATTAATAATAATCGAAACCATATCTCGCAATTTTAACTTATTTTGTAAACTTGTTCCCCAAGTTTGCCTTATTTTAATTTCGCCTCGACTCATCATCCACTCATCCACTCATAATAAGCCCTGGACAAATATAAACCACCGCCTTTTCAGCACCCTTTGTATTAATATTGTAAAACCCCGACCCATCCATTTACTTACGCAGTCATTTATTTATATTCGAATTTTAATTTTATAAATGGGACAGAAAAAGTTGAACCCGACTTTAATGAATAATGGTGTGTTGCGACCGATTTTTTACGGGTTTGCAACCTTTTCGCTTTTTATCATGGGATGGAAGGCTAAGGGAAAAATCCCTGATATCAAAAAATTTGTCCTGATTGCCGCTCCGCATTCATCCAACTGGGATTTTGTATTTTTTTTATTAATTGTTTTTAAATTCAAAATCCCAACACACTGGATGGGGAAACACACCATGTTTAAATGGCCGTTTAAATGGCTGCTGAAGCGACTTGGCGGCATACCCATTGACCGATCAGGAAAAGGTAATGTTGTGCTATCCATGATAAAAGCCTTTGAAAAGTCAAAACAACTGATTATCACCATAGCCCCATCCGGCACCCGGGAAAAAGTGACAAAATGGAAAACAGGATTTTATCATATAGCCTACCAGGCAAAAATTCCAATTGTTTTGGGCTTTATTGATTATAAACAAAAAACCATTGGTATCGGCCCGGTTTTCATCCCTTCCGGCAATATAGATGAAGACATGACGTCTATTAAAGCATTTTATGCTCAATTTTCAGGCAAATACCCTGAAACACTCCATACAAATTAATTGACATCATCCCTTCTTAGGAATCTTTGACATAATATGTTCTGAAAGAGCCGTGATGGTAAGGCTTGGATTCACACCAAGATTGGCTGAAACAACTGATCCGTCGGCCACATAGAGATTGGGATAATTGAACAATTCCCCTTTATTGGAGACAACACCATTCTTTGGTGAAGCACCCACGCAGCACCCCCCTAAAATATGCGCAGTCGTTGATGTATGTAAAACAACTTCAGGAAACGAGCTTAAAGGAATCCCATCCATTTTCTTTGCCAGGCGTTTTGCAGTCTCATTGGCAACCGGAATAAAGTTGGGGGATCTTTCAAATCCTTTCGGTATCTCAGAATTAATTGATTTGCCGCCAAACCGCCACCATCTTGGCTTATATTTCAATTTCAGATGATTTTTATCCGTTTGCATCACCAAAAGGACGGACATGGATGCAGCCCTCCCCAGAGGCCATAACAACCGGATAAATCTTAAAGGATGTTTTACAATATTTCCCAGGAACCTTATCACTCTTGGTATCTTACCACCACCGCCGGACATAATGGTTAGAAGATTCAACAGAAAATCAGATCCTTTATTATATCTCACGATTTCAACATGGGTGGTATCATCCGGATAAATCCCTGATGTTATGGCGATCTGGTCATTCCAGTCGGTTGTTTTGTCATTTGATTTAACACCGATAAGAGCTTCGGAATTGGTTCTCACAAAATTTCCCAGTTCATCGAAAATATTGGGCAGCATTCCCTCATCCTTGCATTTGTTTAAAAGCTTTACCGTACCCAATACTCCACCGGAGAAGACAACACCTTTAGCCTTATATCGCTTTTCTTTTTTAAAAACCCCGGTGGTGTTTCTTGTAATGACTTCATATCCCCCATGCACCTGGCTGACACCGGTCACATAAGTTTCAGGGATAATTTTTGCGCCCAGGTCCCTGGCAAGATAGAGATAATTTTTATCCAGCGTGTTTTTTGCCCCGACAGGGCATCCAATCATACAGGCGCCGCAAAAGGTGCATCCGGTCCGGTCCGGCCCTTTGCCGTCAAAATAGGGATCTGGAACTATCTTATCAGGTTCACCGAAAAAAATTCCCACATCATTTTTATGAAAGGTGTCTTTCCCTGTCATTTCAATTCCCACTTCTTTTAACAGCTTATCAGCCTTGCCCACCTGGGGACTTATATTTGCCCCCAGCATTTTTTTTGCTGTTTCATAATGGGGCATCAGTGTTTCTTTGACATTCTCAATACACCAGTCCGGGCTTTCAAACACCCCATCAGGAGGAATGAGAAGCTGGTTGGCATAGACAAGGCTTCCGCCGCCGACGCCACCACCATGAAGGATCATGACATGTTTAAGCAGCGTGAGCATCTGATATCCATAACACCCCATGGCCGGCAGCCAAAAATATTTTCTGATATTCCAGTTAGTTTTTGGGAAATCTGTCGTCTTCCATTCTTTTCCCTTTTCAAGCACCCCCACTCGATACCCTTTTTGGGAAAGCCTTAATGCAGACACACTCCCACCAAAGCCTGAACCAATAACAATATAATCAAAATCATGCGGTTGTTTTGATCCCATTACGTATCCTTTTTATGACAGATAATCTGTCAGTATGGCCTTAAGCCTGTCCAGGCAATTTGAATAAAAATGGTCACAATTTTCAATAATCTCGTACCGCGGGGCGATTTGCCATCGATTGATATGCTTTTGAACCAGGTCTGCAGGGGCAATATCGTCATTGGCCCCGGTCACGATAAGCCCTGTAGAAGGTATTTTTTCAATATCATCAAAACTTATAAATCCCACAGGCGGTGACACCATAATATGGTCTTCAATTTTACATCCTTTGAAAACCACCCAGGCATTCACCCTTGCGCCAAAAGAATATCCGGCAAGGTAAATTTTTTGATGTCCGTTTTCTTTCAGCCAGGACATGACTGCTCTGATATCTTCCTGCTCACCGTTGCCATTGTCAAACATGCCGGTGCTGTTGCCCGTTCCCCTGAAGTTAAACCTCAGGGTTGAAAACCTTTTTTCAAAAAAAGACTCTGCAATGGTCATCACCACCGGATTGTTCATATTCCCGCCATAAAGCGGATGGGGATGTGAGATAATGACAGCGTTTTGAGACGTATTTTTCTGCAAGATCCCCTCAAGCTTTATATTTCCGCACTCAATTATAATATTTGACTCCATATGCGTAACCCTGTTTTTATGAAAAGCTTGTTGAACAATACAATGAACAAATTAGGCCGTCAGAGGAAAACTGATGACACGTTTATTTTGATGATTGAATTGATTTTTTAAAAGCCCTGTAAAAATAAAAATTTTTGCTCTTCTTATCACAATTTATTTTTTGGCATTTTTTAATGACGCTTTGATAAACTCCCTGAATAATGGATGCGGATTTCCGGGTTTAGATTTGAATTCCGGATGAAACTGACATCCAAGATACCACGGATGATCTTTAAGCTCCACGATTTCAACAAGTTCGTGGTCCGGAGAGGTCCCACTGACAACAAGACCGC
This sequence comes from Desulfobacula sp., assembly GCF_030611305.1. Classification (GTDB taxonomy): domain Bacteria; phylum Desulfobacterota; class Desulfobacteria; order Desulfobacterales; family Desulfobacteraceae; genus Desulfobacula. Next base: position 42,325 of record NZ_JAUWQB010000015.1, read on the forward strand.
CCTTCTCTATCAGTCGGTCTTTATATTCATTATTAAACTCAAAACGGTGCCTGTGACGCTCTGAAATTTCTTCTTGTTTATAGGCTGCCATGGCAAGCGTATCAGGAACCAGTTTACAAGGATATGCGCCAAGACGCATGGTGCCGCCTTTGTCAGAATCTTCATCTCGTTTTTCAATCTGCCGGGTCTGCTCGTCATACCATTCTTTCATAAGATAAATCACAGGATATGGCGTATAGGGATCAAACTCTTCACCATGGGCATCTTCAAGGTTGAGTAAATTTCTGGCTATTTCAATAACGGCCATGTGCATGCCAAGACAAATCCCAAAATAAGGGACCTTGTTCTCTCTTGCATATTTTGCGGCAACAATCTTTCCTTCAATCCCCCTTGAGCCAAACCCGCCCGGGACAAGAACCCCGTCACTTTTAGAAAGAATTTCTACAACATTATCTTCTGTCAGGGTTGTAGAATCGACATATTGAAGATTAACCCTGGCATCATTGGATGCTCCACCGTGGGAAAGCGCCTCGTTTAAGCTTTTATAACTTTCCGTCAAATCAACATATTTGCCGACAATAGCAATATTCACTGAAAATCTTGGGTTTTTAAGCCTTTCAACCACGTCTCTCCATTCATCCAGCCTTGGCGCCCTGGCCCAGATGTTCAGTTTTTTTAATATCTTATCACCAAGGCCTTCCTTATTGTAGACCAGAGGCACTTCATAGATGCAGTCCACATCTTTTGCCGTAAAAACATCGTCTGCACCCACATTACAAAAAAGTGCAATTTTTTCTTTAATTTCCTGGGACAGATAGCTTTCAGTTCTGCAAAGAAGAATATCCGGCTGAATACCAATGCTTCGAAGCTCTTTTACACTGTGCTGTGTGGGTTTTGTTTTTACTTCACAAGCGGTTTTGATATAGGGAACGAGGGTCAGATGAATATAGATAACATTGGCTGCCCCGGCATCAGTCTTAAACTGCCGGATGGCTTCTAAAAAAGGCAGGGATTCAATATCACCAATGGTACCACCGATTTCAACAATCACGACATCGACATCTCCGGCTACAAGGCAGATGCTCTTCTTGATTTCATCGGTAATATGGGGAATGACCTGCACCGTGCCCCCCAGATATTCCCCCCTGCGCTCCTTGGTAATCACCTGGTCATAAATTTTACCCGTGGTAAAATTATTGTTTTTACCCAGCTTTGCATGGGTGAATCTTTCATAATGGCCCAAATCCAGATCTGTTTCCGCCCCGTCATCTGTTACAAACACTTCACCATGTTGAAAAGGGTTCATCGTCCCGGGATCAACATTTATATAGGGATCAAGTTTTTGTATGGTAACTGTCAGGCCGCGGCTTTCAAGAAGCATTCCTATGGCAGCGGATGCAAGCCCTTTGCCTAAAGATGAAAGTACGCCTCCGGTAACAAAAATATACTTGGTGTTTTGAACCATTATTCCTCGCTTATTTAAAGTTATTCATATAATTTTTTAAAATTTTCTATGCGTTTATCATGCTCATCAAAAGAATCCGGATCATTTTGGGGATATGATCGCTCAATGTGGTCAATATCAAATAAAAGCGGGGGAAACCCTGATTTTAAATTAACGCTTTTCACATGAATCATTGCAAATAAGTGATTGTCCAAAAAAATACTGACCTGCATTGGGTACCAGGTTTTACTGACCCGCTGCCAGTTGTTATAAAAAAACTCGGCCATCCAGCCGTTTTTTTCAATCACATATTTAATGGGTAAAAAAGAATCTTTTTCTATCCAGAGCCCGGCAAAAGGTTTGCCTTTTTCCAAAGACCTGCCAATGACATAGCAAATGGTATCATTATATCTTTGAAAAGACACTTTTTCTGTATCGATACCAGCCAAGACAAGCTGATTTAAAAGACTTTCATGGTCACGATAAAGAAGGATATCCGTATACAGATCAACCAATGATTTATCATGGGAAACTATAATCCCATCCATCACTTTGATAAATCTGAAATCGGATTCAACACTGAAACTTGTCATGGTATCTGAAATAATTTCAGATCTGAGCCGGTTGGGGTATGAATAAATCAATTTTTCCCCTAATTCCAGAAAGTCTTTTTCCGTGTCTTCATAGTTTAAAACTTTTTGGGTCTGAAAGGCTTCAATACCGGCAGGCCGTTTGATTTTTCCAACAACAAGATGCAACAGGTGAGCCGTTTGGGGGACAAATGCCTCACCCGTACCTGATGCCAGGATGAAAAACAGTAGAAAAAAGGTTGGAAAGAATCTTTTTTTCATAACCTAAAGGTCACACGTAAATTAAAAAAATCAAACAAAAAGATTTTCAGGAAATGATGCACTGTCTCCCAGTATTTCTTCAATCCTGATGAGTTGATTATATTTGGCCACCCTGTCACTTCTGGACATGGACCCTGTTTTTATCTGTCCTGAATTTACACCCACTGCCAGATCGGCAATAAAAGAATCCTCTGTTTCTCCTGATCGATGGGAAACAACCGTTGTATAGCCGGATTCTTTTGCCATTTGAATGGTATCCAGAGTTTCTGTAACCGTTCCGATCTGATTTAGTTTAATCAGGATTGAATTGCCAATCCCCAGTTCAATTCCTTTTTTAAAAATATCAGGATTTGTTACAAAGATGTCATCACCAACGATCTGTATGGCATCCCCCAGCCGTTCGGTCATGATTTCCCATGAATCCCAATCATCTTCAGCAAGCCCGTCTTCTATGGAATATAAGGGGTATTTTTCAATCAACTTTTCATAATAATCAATCAACTCCACGGCTGAAAGTTCTCTGTCTTCTGACTGAAAGATATATTTGCCATCCCTGTAGAATTCTGAAGCGGCTGCATCAAGGGCAATACCGATATCCTTACCCGGCCTGTACCCGGCAGCTTCAATGGCATTAATAATATATTCCAACGCTTGTTCATTGGATTTAAGATTCGGGGCAAACCCGCCTTCATCCCCGACTGCTGTGGAAAGGCCTTCACCCTTTAATATTTTTGCAAGATGATGAAAGGTCTCAGCGCCCATCCGAACCGCTTCCGTAATAGAAGTGGCACCAAACGGAAGAATCATAAACTCCTGGATATCCAGATTGTTCGGTGCGTGAGCACCACCATTGATAACATTCATCATGGGAACCGGCAGAACCCGGGCATTAATCCCCCCCAGGTGCTGAAACAGAGGGATCTCACATGCTTTTGCCGCACCTCTTGCTGCTGCCATGGACACGCCTAAAATGGCATTAGCACCAAGCCTTGACTTGTTTTCCGTACCGTCGATATCAATCATGGTTCTGTCAAGACCTGCCTGATCCATGGCATCATATCCAATAATTTCAGGTGCAATGACTTCATTGACGTTGGCAACGGCGTTTAAAACACCTTTCCCTAAAAAACGGCTTTCAGAGTTATCCCGAAGTTCCAGGGCTTCCCTTGTTCCGGTCGAGGCACCGGATGGAACAGCTGCTCTGCCCATGGCACCGCAGGCTAAAACAACGTCCACCTCAACCGTTGGATTCCCTCTGGAATCAATTATCTCCCTTGCTCTGACATCAATTAATTCAGTCATGTCCTTCCCCCTTATCCTAAATATATTTTACGCTTATGAGTTATAAAAGCTTCATGATTTTTTCTGTTCCCCATTAATAGCAACATCCATTCTGACATTCAAGGCTATTCTCAATTTTTTCCTTAACCTTGACAAATAAAAACGAGTCTTATAATTTAAAAAATTGTCAAGAAAAATTGTACCGGGTACAGGTACTTAAATTAATACATATAAGGAGTTTTAAATGAACATTCTATTTTTTGGGCCAAACGGAAGCGGCAAGGGAACCCAGGGAACTATCCTGAAAGATAAATATAATATTGCACATGTTGAATCAGGCGCTATTTTCCGTGAAAACATCAAAGGCGGAACTGAACTGGGCAAAAAAGCAAAAGAATATATTGATAAGGGTGACCTGGTTCCTGATGAAATCACAATTCCAATGGTACTTGACAGAATAAAACAAGATGACTGCAAAAACGGATGGCTTCTGGACGGCTTCCCCAGAAATAAAGTTCAGGCCCAAAAACTTCATGCATCTTTGGAAGAAGCCGGCATCAAACTCAGTTATGTTATTGAAATGCTTCTTGACAGGCAGATTGCAAAAAACAGAATCATGGGCCGCCGCCTTTGCGAAAATAATAACAACCACCCGAATAATATTTTTATTGATGCCATCAAACCGGATGGAGACAAATGCAGGGTCTGCGGCGGTGCATTAAGCGCACGCGATGATGATCAGGATGAGACTGCCATTGATAAACGCCATTCCATCTATTATGACACAGATACAGGTACGCTTGCGTCTTCCTATTATTTCAAAGATGTGGCAGCTAAAGATGATGCTGTCAAATACTTCACACTGGCCGGTGAAAAAGCACTTCCGGAAGTAACAGCGGAGTTGGTTTCCAAACTATAGGTCACTTTAATTTAAATTTCGACTTTAAAGCCTTTTCTCCTTCAGTTTTAGGTGAAAAGGCTTTATTTTTCCCTTGCTTTTAAGGTGTTACTTTGTTACAAAGTTCGGTTATAAATATCTCGATATTTAAATACACTATGAAAGGGGCGATGTTTTTTGAAGGAAATTACAGTCACGGTTATTGATAACGATGTTGAGAGAGCCTTAAGAATATTGAAGAAGAAAATCCAGAACGATGGCCTCTTCAAACGTCTTAAAGTGAAAAAGCATTTTGAGAAACCATGTCAGTATAGACGGCGTAAGATGAGAGAAGCAATGAGAAGGCAAAGGATTGCTGCCTCAAGATCACGTAGAAAACCTAGGTAACGATTAAAACTCACCCGGTATAAATTATTTATTTAATGATTTATACCGGGTTTTTTATTTGCAAAAAATGAAAAAAACCGCCTGCCCAAAAACCGCCTATCAAGAATGCCTTGATAAAATTTACAAGCTTGGCCGTTTCGGTATTAAGCTTGAGCTTGACACCATATTAAACATCTTAAAATTATTAAACAATCCCCAAAAAAACTATCGCCTGATTCACGTGGCCGGCACCAATGGCAAAGGTTCTACTGCCACATATATTGCATCAATCTTACAAAAAGCCGGGTTTAAAACAGGACTTTATACGTCACCGCATCTGGTTAAATTTAATGAACGGATCGCAGTTAATGGTGAACAGATTTCAAATAAGCATGTTGTGGATGCCTATCAAGCGGTTCATAGCGTCGACATCGGGAAAAGAAAAGCCACTTTCTTCGAAATTACTACAGCCATGGGGTTTTATTATTTTTCAAAAAAGAATGTGGACTGGGCCGTTATCGAAACCGGCATGGGCGGAAGGTTTGATGCCACAAATGTTATCAAGCCCCAGGTGAGTGTTATTACCAACCTGTCCATCGAGCATACGGATTATCTGGGTAATACCATTAAAGATCTGGCCAAAGAAAAAGGCGGAATTATCAAACAGAACACACCTGTTGTCACCGGTGTATCCCAGCCTTCAGGGCTTTGTGTCATAAAACAGGTTGCAAAAGAAAAATCATCCGACCTCTTTATTTATAAAAAAGATTTTTCAGCGAGAAAAAATCCAGGGCAGAACAGATATACCTATAATGGGCTGGACAAACGCTTTCATCATTTGATCAAACCCTTGCCCGGAGAGCATCAGAAAGAAAACTTAAGCCTTGCACTGGCTGCCTGTGAACTGATTTTCAGGACATCTGAAAAAACTGACAACAGATACCATTTAAACGAAACACTGGTCAAAGAAGGGCTTGCTTTAGCCAGATGGCCGGGACGGCTTGAGCACGTCATGGAAAAACCTCTGGTGATCCTTGACGGGGCACACAATCTTCAGGCTGCCAAGGTTCTCGGAAAGCATCTATCATCAACTCTGAAAGACAGGAAACTGACACTTGTCATTGGCATCCTTGATGACAAGCCCTATGAAAAAATGCTTAAAAGCCTTGTTCCCTGTGCTCAAAATATCATTATCACAAAGGCAAAAATCGACAGAAGCCTTGAACCCTCAGTATTGAAAGAAGCCGCCCAGCGATTTACCCAAAGCCCTGTCACTATTATTGAAGATGTAAAAGAGGCTGTAACCCATGCCATTGACACTTCAAAGGCAGAAGATGCGATTTGCATTGCCGGATCACTCTATGTTGCCGGTGAAGCCAAAGAAAAATTGGATAATGACCTTGATCATTAGTCAAGGTTTAAGTATTATATGACTTTCGCGCTCGTAGCCCAGGGGATAAGGCGTCAGCCTCCGAAGCTGAAGATCGCTGGTTCGATTCCAGCCGGGCGCACCAGATATACTCATGAATTCATCACTTAAAATAGGCCTTATCAGTTACCGGAGCAATCCCCACTGCGGAGGTCAGGGCGTCTATATCCGGCACTTGAGCCATGCCCTTTGTGACCTTGGGCATGATGTCGAGGTCATTTCAGGTCCGCCTGATCCCCTATTAAATAACAGACCGGATAACAATGTGACACTTACCATGCTTAAAACACTGGATCTTTATAATCCTGAAGATCTTTTCAGGACTCCACGCATAGAGGAACTCAAGGACCCCATCAACCTGATTGAATGGCTTGATGTCTCCTTCATGGGCTTTCCTGAACCCCTGACTTTTGGGATGCGGGTGAAAAAATACATTAAAGAGACAAAAAAGCAGTATGATATCATCCATGACAACCAGTGCCTGTCTTACGGCATTTTATCCCTGGCAAAAAAAATGCCGGTCACGGCAACCATTCATCATCCCATGACAGTGGACAGAAGACTTGCGGTTCAAAGTACAAGATCTTTTCTGAAAAAGATCAAGGCGCTTCGGTGGTATTCGTTTATCGGTATGCAGAAAAGAGTGGCAAAAAAACTGCCCTGTATTATCACTGTTTCCCAAAGTTCCAAAAAAGATATTGCCAGAGAATTCAATATTCCTGAATCAAAGTTTAAAACCATTCCCATTGGCATTGATACCAATAATTTTTATCCTTTGGACACTGTCAAAAAACAGTCCAATCGCATCATTGTCACCACCAGTGCGGACACTCCCTTAAAAGGGCTTTATCATCTTCTTTTTGCAATAAAAGGCATCCTGAAAATACGACCGGTCAAGCTTGTTGTCATCGGCAGCCCAAAAAAGAACGGCGGTATTGAAAACCTGGTTAAAAAACTTGAACTTGGACAGCACATCACATTTACCGGCCGAATCGGCCATGAACAATTTGTCAGAGAGTATGCCAAGGCCGGCATCGCTGTTGTACCGTCTTTATATGAAGGGTTCGGACTTCCTGTCGGAGAAGCCATGGCCTGTCGAATCCCGGTGATCTGCACCACAGGCGGTGCATTGCCGGAAGTTGCCGGAAATGCGGCAAAGCTTGTACCGCCGGCAAATGCAAAGGCATTGGAAAAGGCGATTTTAGAATTAATGGATGATCCTTCCCAGTGTGAAGCGCTTGCCCAAAAAGGATATGAACGGGTGTTAAAAGAATTCACCTGGGAAAAAACCGCCATCCGGACTGTTGAAGCTTATAGAGAGATTATCAATGATTACCATTGATTTTAACCAACTTGATATTCTTCCTGAAGACAGAATCCTTGATATCGGATGTGGTGAAGGCCGGCATACCATCAAGGCCTGCCAGCAAAACAAAACCCTGTGTGTTGGAGCGGATTTCAGCTTTAAAAATCTTATCGAAACTAAAAAAAAATTAACATTTCACAAGACCCTCAACGATCTTTGCTGCAAAAGCGTTGATCTATCCTGCATGGATGTGACAACCCTGCCGTTTAAAGACAGCAGCTTTGATAGTGTTATCTGCTCTGAAGTTTTAGAACATATCCCGGATGATAAAAAGGCCATATCTGAACTTGTCAGAATTTTAAAACTCGGAAAAATTCTTGCTGTCAGTGTGCCTAGATTTTGGCCGGAGAAAATCTGCTGGCTCTTATCAGATGAGTATTTTAATGCCAACATGGGACATGTCAGGATCTACAAAAAAGCTTCCTTGATCAAGGCCATTGAATCCTCCGGAGTAACATATTTTTCCTCCCATTATGCCCACAGCATCCATACCCCGTTCTGGTGGCTCAAGTGCCTTGTCGGGCCCAACAGAACAGATTCAAAACTTGTAAACCTTTATCACAGGCTTCTGGTTTGGGATTTGATGAAAAAACCGAAATTCACAGCATTTATTGATAAACTGTTCAACCCCATCCTCGGGAAAAGCCTGGTTCTCTATTTTAAAAAACAATGAAGTCTGATACCTTCATAAAAGAGGATATGCTTTTTAATGATAAAGGACTCCCACAATGAATCGACTATTTTTTCTTTTCCTGATTTTTTTTGCCATATCCATGATTCAATCCTGCGCTACACCGAAAAAATCGATAATGAGAAAAGACCCTCTTATCGGAAAAATAATTAACACCCAAGAAAACCAAGCCATTAATTTTGAATCCCTGATCAAGGATATCAGCGCCTATGATGTAATCTATCTTTCTGAAAAACATGATAACCCCGAGCATCACCATATCCAGCAGAGAGTCATCCGCAGTCTAATTGAAAATGGATTGAATCCTACCATTGGATTTGAATTTTTTTCCATGGATAATACCCCTGACCTGCTCAATTTTGTTGATTCCGGAAAAGTCACCCATTCAAAGAAAATAGAAAAAATCATTGAGGCCGACCTGAGAAAAAAACTGAGGTGGGACACCCACTCAGACCAAATGTGGCGTTACTATTATGATCTTTTAAGTATGGCAAAAAAAGAAAAACTCCAGGTGGCAGGGATCGATCTTCCGGGCACATTGAAAAAAAGAATTACACGGAAAGGAATCAACGGTATCAGTCCTATCGAAAAAGAGCAGGTTTTCTCAACTAAATTGTCTGATGAGGCATACAAAGATTACATGTTTTCCATATTCAAAGCAGTTCACTGCGGCATGGGTCATGGAAAAATGCAGTCAAGACTGTATGACACCTGGGTCGCAAGAAATGATGAAATGGCATTATCCGTCACCCGGCTGTACAACCATCGCAAAGGACCCATAGTCATTATTATTGGCGGCGGCCATACCGAATATGGACTTGGTGTAATCAACAGGGTTATGGCAATTGACAACACGATTAAACAGGTCAACATCGCCTTAAGGGAAATCAGTGTAAACCCATCAGATTCATCGGAATATCTTATGCCGTTGGACCTGGAAGGATTTGAAAAAGTCCCCCCGGCAGACTATCTTTGGTTTACCCAGAGAGTCTCCTATGCGGACCCTTGTGAAGAATTCAAAAAATCTTTACAAAAAATGAAAAGAAAATCTGCCAAGGACTAAACTACAAATATTTTCAGACACACCCTTCTATATAAGTGCCATCAAGAATTTTGACGCAGGAATCACATGAGCATTGTTTCTTTTATCGATGTAGTGCTGTTGTTCGTCCATGGTAACCATAAATCTTTGATCAACGTCCAGTCGATCTCCAAAATAGCTCAGGGGTTTGTGCGGACCCGGTTTAAGTTTGCATTCCACCATGAACCAGGGTGTATTTTTCCAGGTGACAAGGAAATCAACTTCACGACCTTCACGATCCCGCAAATACCTAAGCTCTATTTTCAGGCCATAGACATAATAATAAAAATCACAAAATTTCAATAGATGTGAGGCCACCATATTTTCAAACCGCGGGCCATCATTTTCAATTTGTGACCAGTCCCATAAATAATACTTGGATTCTTTTTTTAGAGCCCGCTCAAGCCTGAAATGATACGGCATCACACGAAAACAATAATAATTGCGACACAGAAGATCCATCCAGTTAATTATGGTTTTCGGGCTTGTCTGGACATCTTCTGAAAGAGAAGCAAGAGAGAGAGGAGATGCAACCCTGTCGGGGATGAGCGCTCCCAAAAGTTCAACCTGGGATAAGAACCTCACCTTTTCAGCATCACGGATGTCTTCTCTGAATATTCTTTCAAACCGTTCATTTTGCCATCGTAAAAGTGTGCGTTCTTCTCCCTCAAGTAAGGGTTCCGGAAATCCGCCAAACTTAAAAAGTTCCTTGAGGTCTTCGCCTTTTTCAGGAAAAATGAGGGAATGACAAGGCTCTGGTATTCCTGTGTCAGTCATACACTTCCCGTTAAGTTCTTTCAGAGAGAAAGGATGTAAAACATGGTAATGGTATCTTCCAAGCAGAGAGTCGCCGGATGTCCTGAAAATATTGAGTTTGGATGACCCGGTTACAATGATTTTTTCCTCGTTGTTTCTGGTATCCCATATACCTTTTATCAGATTTTTCCACTTGTCATATTTATGGATTTCATCAAAGACAAGGTATTCTGTATTCGGCGGCCATTGCTGAGCTGTGATCTGTAATTTATGTTTAGGACTGTCCCAATTCAGGTAGATGTGACTTTTTTTAGCGATAAAGCAGGCAAGCGTTGTTTTCCCTACCTGTCGGGGTCCGCCTATGAACACCATCTTTTTTTTAAGGTCATCCCTAAGGATGTCTGTTAAATACCGTGTTTCCATATGACAAAAATAACCTTATGGTAAAAATTGTCAATACTTTTTTTCCCTTGGGGTTATTTTTGTCACTATTGGACTAAGGTTTGCTGTTTTTTATAAATTTTAAATCGAGCGCTATGAAGGGTGTTTAGTTTCAATCCTTGTTTTTCTGGATATGGAATTCAGACTGAGCATCGGAAGCGTGGAAACGATTTGATTTTGAGTTTCAATCCTTGTTTTTCTGGATATGGAATTCAGACCCTGCTTAACTGCGATCTGTCCGGAATATGATTTATGTTTCAATCCTTGTTTTTCTGGATATGGAATTCAGACCTGACAGTGATACCCAGCAAGATACAGGAGTGCCCAAAGTTTCAATCCTTGTTTTTCTGGATATGGAATTCAGACCCAAGGAGTGCCCAAATATAATGCGTACATGGTATTTGTTTCAATCCTTGTTTTTCTGGATATGGAATTCAGACATAAATAAGGAGGATGTCATGATCAAAATAATGAAGTTTCAATCCTTGTTTTTCTGGATATGGAATTCAGACCCCCTTTACGCATCAGCATATCACCATGAAAATTCAG
>NZ_JAUWQB010000055.1 GCF_030611305.1 Desulfobacula sp.
TTTTTATAATGAGTTGATATGCCTGGCATTCCCGAGGATTACGTTCACCGCATCGGTCGCACTGGCCGTGCGGGTATAAGCGGCATTGCCGTCTCCCTGGTCAGTCACGATGAAAAAGTCCATCTTAAGGCAATTGAAAAACTGTTGAATCAGAAGATCCCAAGGGAAGAAGTCAGCGGCTATACAGAGGGAGGTGCTGTTCCGGATTTTGTTTTGTTACGCCCCAATGATTCTGCCAGCGAAAAAAAGGCATCCAGGGACTTAAAAGAGATTGTCAATAAAAGGAAATCCAAAAAGCAGGCTTTAAAATCCCCTGGCCGGAAACCCAGGCCCAAACCCAGATTCAGCCGGAAAAGGACATAAATATGACCAATAATGATATCCTGCGCCGTATCCGCTATACTTTTGATTTCGGTGATTCAAAGATGATGGCTATTTTTGGCCTGGCCGACCTAACGGTATCCAGGGCCCAGATCAGCGACTGGTTGAAAAAAGATGATGATCCTGCATATCAGGAATGCAGCGACATCCATCTGGCAACCTTCCTCAACGGCTTGATCAACGATAAACGAGGCAAAAAAGACGGCCCTAGGCCCAAGCCGGAAGAACGGTTAACGAATAATATCATTTTTAGAAAATTAAGAATTGCATTGGACCTGAAAGCGGATGATATTATGGAGATCCTGGCTCTGACCGATGCAAACATCAGTAAACACGAACTAAGTGCCTTTTTCCGCAAACCCGTCAATAGACATTACCGGAATTGTAAAGACCAGGTCTTGCGCAAATTTTTAAAAGGGGTGCAACTGAAATATCGCCCCTAGGAAATATGGCCCTCTGGCGCATCATGAGATTAAAAATAATTCAATACCATCGCCCTATGAAAATCGTGTGGGTGGATTTGTTTATTTATTTTTCCTCAGTCGGGTAGCCTCCAAAACTTGAACCGGCGAAATCTTTACGGACAGGATGAAAGACATCGACCGCCCTACAAGCCTTGACAGCTCGACCGGAGTGGACAACATTTGGTTCTAATACCATTACATTCCCCGGCATCAGATTGTAATTTTTGCCTTCCACTGTTAATTCAAGTTCTCCCTCAATAACATTAACCACTTGCTCATTATAATGTGAGTGTTCCGGCAGCAAAGCCCCCTCTTCAATTCTCACATGAAGAATAGTAACCGTATCAGTAGTTACCGCATAAGCTTTGATTCCACTGGCAATTTCCAATTCCGGTAAATCTTTAAATTCTACAAATCCCATTGTTCTCTCCTTAATATTTGTTTCTGAACTTTAACATAAACATCTACAGCATGTCTGCCATACACTGAAAATCCGCCCTTACCCGATTGGAATTTTATAGCCGCAAATCATCATAATAAAGCGCAACTGTTTGCTCATTATGCCGGGAGCGGATCATTGAGTACGTCCAATGGTCCTGCTAGTTCGTTTAATTATTGAATGATATCCATTAATGGCTTAAACGAATACATTGCTGGACGTCTACCTTGGGCAGGTGTGACAGTGTCTATTATTTTATTTTCGAGCAAGCTTTTTATTACCTTGGCTGCATGTGGTTTTGACAATTCTGTTGATTTTGTGAAATCTGGTGTTTCAAATATTAATTTTGAAAAAAGAAAATCTTGAATTTTCAAAGAATTTCGTGATTTGGTTACATCTTGAATAATATCCTTCATTTCTTCATATAGCTGAATAATATTTTTAGCCCGTTTCGTGTTATTTATGGCTTGACTGGTAATTGCCTCAAGAAAATAATTAATCCATTCATACCATGCTTTTTTGTCTGATATTGCTCTTAGATTATCATAATAATCCTGTCTGTTTTCTTCAAAAAATTCACTCACATACAATGCCGGATACTTAAGGATTTTTTGTTCAAACAAGAATAGTGGGATAAGAATTCTTCCAATTCTTCCATTCCCATCTGAAAAAGGGTGAATGATTTCAAATTGAGCATGGATTATAGCCAATTGTACAAGTTTATTTTTTTCATCATAGTGGCAATATTTTTCCCAATTAGATAAAAAATCTAAGAGAAGATGCGGTTCTGGCGGAACATAGCTTGCTGTTTCAATAAACCTTGAATAGCATTATCTATTAAACCAGCAAAAGTATCAATAAATGTCAAATAGTTTTTTCGTTTGAACATAATCTGTAAACTCCTTTGACCATGGTAAATCAATTGTTATTTCCTGCGGATCATTGAGCCGTAGTGAGCAGTATTCAAAATCAATGGTTTGTTTATTTAGATTGGATGACCACGGCGTGTTTAAAACACCATCAATTGAAGGTATTTTATCTGATATAGTAATTTTCAACATCTTTGCCCAGGGGATTAATGCAGATGAAGTAAACCAGCTCAGTGGTATTGTATCTGAAAAAACAACACCATCGTTGGAAAGGGATACTTTTTGCGTTTTTATTTCATATGTATTATTGGTAGTAAACCTGCATTTACCGATTAAGTATTCTGAAAAATTAAGTTCCAATTGCATTCGGTATTTTGTTGAAACCCTGTATCTTTTTTTAACAATCTTCCAGTTACTATTAACATTCATAATGAACCTTTAATTAGAGTTGCCTCATGCCAGCCATGGAGATACTCACCTGGCCCCAGGACCGCAAGGTCCTTAGGGTCAGGTGAAGTTATTGCCTATACCTTTATAATAATGAAACCTCTTTAAAGTATATTCGGTTTAAGACATTTTGCCTGATAGATCATCACTTTCTCGAAAGATCCTTCTCTTTTCAATTATCTGATAATACTATCCTTCTGCCTCTTTTTCGAGTTCATCCAGTTTATCAGGGTCAGAAACTGCAATGTCAACTAAGCAATTTGGGATGGCGCTTTGGTCGCACATCGTCCTGATTTCTTTCTCTACTTCACTAAATTCCATGATTTCACGAATTGAATCGATGTAATCAATCATATCATCCGAAGAAATATCTTCCAGGGCAGGTCCTGCACTCTCCGCCTTCTTTTTCGCGGCTGCTTCCTCTGCTAGTCTTTGTTGCTCCTTGAGTTCCTCTTCCATGGCTTTTTTGACATTGTTAATCGCATCCTGGTCAAATCCTGCCATCTCTATGATCAATTCCTCTGCCACATCATTGGTAATTAAGTGCTTCACCTTTTCTTCTTCTGATTTGCCGTCAACCTTCTCCAGCAGGCTTGCCACTCTTTCTCTCTCTGCTTTTTCCTTTGCAATCTCAGCCTCCACCTCGGCTAGTTTCTTTTCTGTAATGCCTAATTTATTTACGATCACTTCGCGTTCCACCTGTTTTCCAATGAGGTATCGGATACTTTCATTTTCAGGCAGTTCTTTTGCTTTTATTGTTAGCAAATCGAGTCTTGTCTCTTCGATAATCCCTATTACTTCTGGTCTGCGTTCGGCTTTTTTGATTTCTTCCCACGTTTGGCCAAGATTGTCGATAAGGTTATTGGTCGCTGAATAGGGATCTTGCACGTCCTCCAGAGAAAGTGCAGCGATTGCATCGTTAAAATCCTTCATCAGTGGCCTCCCAACTTTCAGCATGTCATCCAGGGCCCATCGCAACTGCATCATCTTGCCTCCGCTTTTGGTGACATTAAAGCCTTCATTGTCAAGGTCACCGGCAATCTTTTGAATCGCTGCTTCCTTTGCTTGCCCTGAGAGTTCTCCTGCGTTAAGCTCAAGTAAATTTTCCTCAATTCTTAACCAGAGGGATTTTTTTTGAGTTTCGTCGGTCGTCGTCATTTTTTAATCTCCTTTTATTGATATGTCTTGCCTATTTTCAATCCACCACCTGAATTCCTGCGAAAAGGGTTCATTATCGATAAAGTTTTTTTTGCTTCCTCACCCAGTCTGCTGAAATAAAGTCGTATGTAATTTTTTATGCTGCATGAAAATAATTAACGCTATCCTAATTATTATCGGCTCCCTGAAAAGTACATTTTTGAGACTCCTCCTTAATTTTTAAAGAATTAATGTCTTTCCTAACTTTGTATATCGGATTTTGTAAGCGACCTCAAGTCACATAAAAACACCAAAGTCACCGGTGAAATCCGCAGCATTTTTTTGTTGGAATTAAATCGGGCTTCAAATAAGTTCCTTTGCATCAACATAAGCATGATAAACATCATTCTTAAGGATAGTAACATCAAAATTAGTGGATCTTGTAACTTTTTTAAAATCAACTCCTTTACTATGGGGAATTCTGTTGTTGGATTCGTTGTTTATTTCCATTTTAAAATCACTTTGAAGAACTGGAACGGACGTGGGAAAACCCCAGTTTGATTCCTGAGGAAGTTTCTCTGGTGGTAAACCCAAGGGGTGTAAGCAGCTGGAAAAGCGGCCGGCCAAAACAGAACAGCTCTTGTGAAACCGAGAGATTAAATTCATCGATTGCCCTGATACGATAGGCAAGATCTTTATTGCTAATCCGCTCAAGCTTTTTGATTGTTTTCTTGGATGAACGGGAACCTGTCCGGGAGATTGATTTTAGATCGGGGCATGGAAACAGCTCTTCATGCTCAATTATTCGTTCTCTCAACGGATTGTCCTCTTTCACAATATCAAGCCTTGAAAGGAGATCCTTGCCGGCAAGCTCGAGAATCTCATCTGTGTCCCAGCACTTAAGAATCTTGCAGGCAAGAGGGCGATGATCGTATATGGTGCATCCGTTCCGGGTTTTATCGTAAAAGATACAGGCCCATGAATCCTTTATTCCGCTGATCTTTAAGAGTTCGGTTTTTACAGGTTCAATGGAATTTGAGACCGGATCATGGGCAAGCTCACCTTTCCTGATGGTAATGAGTTTTTCAAAGGATAAAAAACCGTTTTCTATTAAGGGTAAATCCTGAGTGTGTAATGCAGGACCGCCCTTTTCGCAGCAGGTGCCGCACCGCTTACATTCATTTTGATGCGTCATATGATCCATATCCCGGTGAAGAATAATTTTGTTAAATTTTTAAAAGTAATAATTATATCTCTATTCTTTATTTCTGTATAGGGCTTTCTCCCTATCCTCCTGATCTTTCTTTGAATTTAATTCCAATTCATTTTTTTAATATCATCCTGTCATTGGAATTATCAGATCCAGGTAGTTGACCCCGCTTCTGAAATAGGTTAAGGCACTGGAACTTGCCGGAATACAATTCCCGGATATGACAAACTATTTTTTAGTTTGTAAGTTCAGAAAGCCTTTTGGCCATTATTTGCAGGATACTATCTGTCTTACACAATTGAGGAATGATGGAAAAGACTGAAGGTTTTGCTGAACCCAACGAATTTAAGACCATACTTGTAAATTTTACCCGGGAAAAAATGATCCATGGGACACACCAAGACACCATTCTTGTTGCCACCCAGGCAGTCATGGTATTTGTCCAGGAAATGATTGAACAGCTCGAGGCATCGGGGCAAAGCCCTGCTGTATCGTGCGGGTCCGGATGCAGTTTTTGCTGCCATTCCCTCATTAAGGTTATCCCGGCAGAAGCCCTATTGATTGAATCTTTTATCAGACACCATTTTATAGATAGTGATATCCAGGTGTTGAAGAAAAAAATCTATGACTATCAAATATTGGTTGATGGAAAATCTTTAAAGAAGCGAGTTTTAATCAAAGACCAAACCCCCTGCATTTTTTTAAAAAATAGTATCTGCCGGATTTATCCAGTGCGTCCCTTCATTTGCAGGGCATGGAATTCACTCGATCGGTCTGCTTGTCAATCCGCATTCCGATCTGCGAATCATAACGCAGAAATTGAAGCATCCCCGGTACGAAATTTTATTTTCGGTACAGCAAGGGAAATTTTTCAGGAAATGGACAGCCAGATGGCGCTTGAAACAGGCTTGTACAAAATCCCTGGTGCAATTTTAGATTGCCTTAGCCATACAGATTCTCTGAAACGCTGGTGTATGAATGAGCCTGTCTTTACCAATGTTAATTAATCAAAATTGACATTCTATACGTGTTAAGCAAAAATTTATTAGGAATTACTGTGATTAAATCAAAAATAAAAATAAGATCTAAATATGTGCCTGCCGGCATCAGTATTCTGTATGAGGATCGGGACATCATTGTCATTGATAAGAGCTCAGGTCTTTTAAGCGTTAAAGCGAAGTACGAAAAAGAAAAGACGGCTCATCAGTTGCTTATAAATTACGTTAGAAAAGGCAATCCAAGGGCAAAGGTCAACCTATTTGTTGTACACCGTTTGGATCGTGAGACCTCTGGAGTATTGGTCTTTGCTAAAAGTTTCAAGATTCGTGAAAAATTTGCCAGCCAGTGGGACGAGGTAGAAAAAAAATATCTGGCTATCGTCCATGGCAACTTAACAAAAAAAAGTGGAATCATTGAGTCTTATCTGGCTGAAGCAGATGATTATTTAATGCACTCTGTTGAGAATCCAAAAGAAGGCAAGTTTGCCAAGACAAAATATACGGTAAAAAATGAGTCTAAGAACTATAGTTTATTGGAAATTGATCTTTTGACAGGTAAAAAGAATCAAATTCGCGTTCACTTGTCCGAACATGGACATCCCATTGTCGGTGATTTAAAATATAGTGAGAATGAGAGAGGGCGTTTGGCGTTACATGCATTTTCGATCAAATTTAAACACCCCTTTAATAATGAAGAAATGGGGTTTGAAACTAAAATACCCGAATTTTTTACAAACTATTTTAAGCCCCAGGGCGAAGTCGGGTCTCGTAAAAAGCCACGATACTAAATTGAACCATCTTAACAGAAGATTGATAATTCATCCTTATTGAATAACTGAATATATTTATGTCATTTGGTCTAACTTATCTTTCCAGATTATAGTAGACACAAAATCATGCCTTTATCTCGTATAATCATGCTTTTTTATTAATCTCATTTTTTTTGGAGAACGAGTCTGTAGAAAATCTGCGGCTCGTCCGTCAGCTTGTTGATTGTTGAGTTTTTTACTCTGGTAATTCAACAATGTTCCTCTTGATCCCGGAAAGTGGGAAGGCTACAATCAAACCCAGATTTCCAAAGCGCTTGCCTATTTTGAAAATGGGATCGTGTTAGATTGTAATGCCTTGTTGAGACTGTTTGTCTGTCTTTAAATTCACACCCGACAAGCCCAGCTTGAATGCAGCCGATATCAGCACTTGCAGCTGTCTGGCTGCTTTTTCAGGACTCAAACCGGCCTGACGGATATTGGATATGCAGTTTCTTTGTGCATCTGTGTGGCCGATTCTCGGTGCATAGGTTAAATATATCCCCATGCTGTCCGCTGAACTGAGGCCTGGTCGTTCGCCGATCAGGATGACAGTCAGGCGAGCATTGAGAATTTCACCAATTTCATCGGCCAAAGCCACGCGGGCTTGGGAGGCGACGACAATAGGAGCCCATCGCCAGCCATAGGCGGCTGATTGTTTTTGAAAACAGTCGATCAATGCAATGGCATTGCTGTGAATGGCTCGGGTCGACAAGCCGTCGGCGATAACCATAGCCAGGTCATATCCCTCTTTGTCTGGCAATTGATATGATTTTAAACGCTGCCTTGATGGGTCATCCAGTTGTCGTCCAAGATCTGGTCGCTGCAGATAGGTCGTTCGGTCCGCCGCAGCACTATGCACGCATATGGATTGAATTTGGCGCTCATCGAGTCGGCTTCCAATGGCCGCTGAATCAAAGGGCAGGTGCACAGCATCGCGGGCTTGGGCATGATCCAAATCAAATGCCAGCATTTCATGTGTCGAGATACTTGAACCCGCACGTGCCAGGCCGATACGCGCCGGCGTTAATTGTTTTAGCTGCGTTAAATCATAATGGGATTTCAATTTCCGGTTCATTGATCCATTTCCTGCAAATAGGCAAGCATCGGTGCGGCTTGGTTTCCAGGTAACAGCCGGCCTTGATCATTGCAAAGCTTCATTTTTATGAGCCATTGTTCAAATTCGGGTGCACAGCTTAACCCCAATACCTGCCGCAGGTAATTGGCATCATGAAATGAGGTGCTCTGGTAGTTGAGCATCACATCATCCGCACCCGGAACTCCCATGATAAAATTCACCCCGGCAGCGCCAAGCAAAGTCAGCAAATTGTCCATATCATTCTGATCTGCCTCGGCATGGTTGGTGTAGCAAACGTCACACCCCATGGGCAGGCCCAACAGTTTGCCGCAAAAATGATCTTCCAGACCGGCACGGATAATCTGCTTGCCGTCGTAGAGATATTCCGGCCCGATGAAGCCGACCACGGTATTTACAAGCAGTGGCTCATATTGCCGGGCCACCGCGTAGGCCCGCGCCTCCAAAGTTTGCTGGTCAACCCCATGATGGGCATTCGCAGAAAGCGCACTTCCCTGACCCGTTTCAAAGTACATCACATTGTCGCCTACCGTACCCCTTTGCAAAGAAAGCGCAGCCTCCCTTGCCTCCTGTAGCAAATCCAGAGTGATGCCAAAACTGTCATTGGCCCTTTCGGAACCGGCAATGGATTGGAAAACGAGATCAACGGGGCCCTTTCGCTCCATAATAGCCATGGTGTTGGTGATGTGGGTAAGTATACAGGATTGCACCGGCATCTCAAAGCGTTGACGCATATCATCAAGAAGCTGCAACAGGCACGCAGCGGCTTCCACATCATCGGCCGCAGGATTGATGCCAATGACCGCATCACCCACACCGTTGAGAAGCCCATCCAGAATGGCGGCTGCAATGCCCTTGGGATCGTCGGTGGGGTGATTGGGTTGCAGGCGGGTGGACAGCTGTCCTTTTAATCCGATGGTGGTCCTGAACCGGGTAATGGTTTCCGCCTTGGCGGCAACCAGAATTAAATCCTGGTTGCGCATAAGCTTGGAAACGGCTGCAGCCATCTCCGGAGTAATGCCGGCCGCCACCGACCGCAGTTGTTCAGTGCCTGTCTCATAGGCTAACAACCAGTTACGCAAATCCCCTACTGTCATGCTGGAAATCGGCGCAAACTCTGCTTTGTCATGATGGTCGAGAATCAGACGGGTAACCGCGTCATCTTCATATGGTATGATGGCCTCATTTAAAAAAACCGTCAAAGGTAAATCCGCCAATGCGAACCTGGCAGCGATGCGCTCTTCTTCCGTGACCGCCGCAACACCTGCTAAAGCATCACCGGATTTCATCGGGCTTGCCTTAGCCATTAACTCCTTTAAATCACTGAAGTGATAGGTGAAAGATCCAATGGTATGTCGATATGGTTTCATCATTTATTTATAAGGATCTTATCCAGAGTCTAAAAGAATTGTCAAGCATCCCCACAATATATTTTGTTGGGTAAATAGTCTGCCCATATCTTTCATCTTAGTTTGGACTGCATAACACTTTAAATCACCGGCAAAAAATCGCGGAGATATATTTTGTCCGGTGCATTCTTTCGTTAGCCAATTAAATGTTTATACCATACATTCATGCTCTCAATGTTTCCAGAAATGTTTGTGTTGTTTTTCAGCCTTCCGCCAAATCGGTAACCTGTCTTGCTAAAAGTAACATTCATCCCCGCAGACATAGCACGGGCTATTGTATATGCTGTTTTGATTCCCTTGTTCTTCATGGCTTTTTCCATTTGAAGAAGAAGGCATTGAGCGAATCCATTACCTCTCCATTCCGGAAGTGTGGCGAAGTCGGTCATTTCAACATTGGAAGATTGTTTGTCCATTTCTGCCGATGAAACAGCGACAAGTTGACCATTCGCTTCTATCCCAAAATAATCAACATGACTTTTCATGGTTTCCAGAATATATGCAGGATCATGTATTGGGAAAGGGTAGGATTTAAATATTATCTTGTAAATATCAGTCATAGAAGCTATGTCCGCTTCAGTGCAAATACGCGAGGTAAAATCATCGTTTAGGCGGCATTTGGATTTGATAACTTGTTTTTCTAGAGCGATCTTGAGGATTTCATCCATTTTGCCAAGGTCAGGTTCTTCGGCACGTTCAGCATTCAGGTAGAATCCCATAAGCACGGCTGTCATTTTGCCAGCGTAGAATGTAGGTATACGGGCTTCTGCCTCAAAGCCTGCAGCAGAAAATATATCCGAATGGCATTCGGGGACTTTGGCAAAGATTTTTGAATAATAATTGTTTCTTGCCAAATCAATGAGATTGCGTGGAGTGATTGAGGATGCTTCAGGGGCTAATTTGATCAAATAGATGCGATCATTATAGCTGCCGTGCTGAATAATGCTTCCTTCAAATGTCTCAATGATATCTTTAGAATCCATTAATCACGCTTTTCTATTCGTTCGTTCTCGTCTGGGACAAGCATTTTTATATTTCACTCAAGACATGTATAGACCGCATCTATAAGCCTGGTAGCCCTGGGATCCAACAGGATATGGGGGCCCATTCTATTCATCACGAAACCAAATCCGATTTCTGCATCCGGGTCTGCAAATCCTACGGAACCTCCGGCTCCGGGATGGCCAAAGCTGCGCTCTCCCGGACCAAAAGCAGCGCCATCGTAATCCTGTGACATCATGAACCCATGGCTAAACCTTGTTCCCACGTTAAGGACAAGGTCTTTTCCGCTTGATGTTTCTGCATAACAGAGGTCAAGAGACTCCTTGCCCAGCACATGAACACCGTCAAGCTCACCTCCGCAGGCCAGTGCGCCGTATAGTCTGGCTAATGCCCTGGCGGTGCAGTGACCATTGGCTGATGGGATTTCGGACCTGCGCCAGTCTTCTGTATTTGTACCGGTGACTATGCTGAAAGGATTAATAAATGCCAGTGATGTCATTCCGGAAGGGTTCTCCGTAATTTCTTTTATTAAGGGAAGGGGCTCGGGGTTTTCTGATAAGTCTTTATATTGACTGATTCGCGCTGTCCGGGATATTTGTTCATCATTGAGCCCTAAGTAAAATTCAAGTCCAAGAGGGTCTGTCAGCTCCTGCTTAAAATATTGTCCTACTGTTTTTCCGGTTATTCTATGGATTACTTCTCCAACCAGCCAACCGAATGTAATGGCATGATACCCGTGGTCTGGTCCGGGCTCCCACCATACCTCTTCATTTGCAAGCGCGCCGCACATCCTGTCCCAGTCATAGAGAGCCTCATCCGGCAACTTTTCCCGAATCGCCGGTAAACCCGCCTGGTGGCTTAACACCTGCCGGACCGTTATTTTGTCTTTGCCATTTTTCTCAAACCCGGGCCAATAATGCGCTACAGGCTTATCCAGGTCGAGCAAACCCGCTTCCACAAGCCGGAGCGCGCAAATAGCTACAATCCCTTTAGTTGTGGAAAATACATTAACTATTGTGTCCTTCTGCCATACAGATGTATGCCTGCTGTCTATATAACCTCCCCAGAGGTCAACCACAGGCTGTCCACCCAGCGTTACCGCGACTCCTTCTCCGATTTCAGTTTCGCCCTGCAGGTTTTCTGTAAAAACTTCTTTCACTAAATTAAAATGCTGGTCGCATTCGCCCTGAATTAATTCATTCGCCATAACTGTTTTCTCCCGTATTTTTAACTCAATTTGGTTCTCTGACATAGCCCCTTTCCTTTTGAATTCCTTGGGGTTGTAATCCCCGCCGCTTGCGGCGTAGAATACATATGTGAGCGAATATATACATAAGACCTTTGCACGACTACCCAATTTTTGTCAATAATCTCAAACCGTGAAAAGGTGTTTTTTTCGATTAGTGATCTTTCAAAGTCCAAGGTATATGAGATGGCCATTTTCAGATTTATTTCTCCATTTTCAGCGCGTCGGATTATTCTCCCCATTTAAATCTATTCGTTTTTAATAGTTATCAGGTATCTTCAAAAATATTGCCGCAGTCTCAGTTTATATGTTCATAGAACATCACAAAATTACCAAATATATAATTTAACCAACTTCTGTATGTCTTGACCGCCGAATTATTAACATCTGCGGCTTGTCCGTCAGCATTTTGCTTGTTGAGTCTGTTTTATCCAAAAAGGAGCAAGATTAAGCGCATAACGCGTACTTTTTAGTTCACCTGTTTTTGTAAAAATTCCTTTATCAACCAAATCTCTTAAATCCCTTGTTGCAGTTGCCGACGGAGTTTTGACAATTGACATATAATTTTTAGCACTGAAGCCCCCGGAAAAGCCCTTGGAACTTTCTCTGAAAATCCGTAATATTGCCTTTTTTTGTCTTGGATTCAGAAGCGTTTCATACGCATTAAAAAATTTTGCTTTGGCTATTACGAAATCAACCAGTCTTATGGTCTGTTTCTGTGCTTCAATGATAGTTTTGCCAAAATAATAAAGCCAAGGCGTGATCTGATTATTTTTGTTTTGTAGTTCTAAAATTTTATAATAATCCTTTTTCTTATCACTGATTGTTGAAGATAAGGCGATAAGTGTCGGTTTTCCCAAGGCCTGAGACAAGGCCTTTTCAGTTAAAGCCCTGCTAATACGACCGTTACCATCCTCAAAAGGGTGAATGGAGACAAAATATAAATGTACTATCCCAGCCCGGATTAATGGCGGCAAAGGCATTTTCTCCTCTGGGGCTGTTCTATTGAACCAACTTATAAACTGATTCATTTCTCCTGGGATTTTAGAGGCGGGCGGAGCAATGAAATGAATTTTGGGTTTATCAATCCGTCCAGACATCACTCGCATATCATCTTCGCTTGTACGGTATTTCCCCCTTTCTAAATCTGTTCTTCCATTCAATAATTTGTCATGCCAGGTTAAAAGAGTTTCATTGGTTAAAGGAGAATTAAAATCAGTGTACAAATCTTTCATCATCATTGCTATACCAGCTTCTTCTGGTTTTATATTCCCATGTAAATATTTTTCCCCCACACCAAATTCTTTACAGATGGATGATTGAAGGCTGTCCCTATCTAAAAATTCACCTTCTATTTCAGATGTTTTCAAGGCTTCGTTGCAGATAATTTCAATTCTGAATTCATCCAGATCTTCTTTAGAAAGATGCCGCATAACACCAATAGAGATGCCTGATTCTTTGGTATATTCATCTTCCAGGAGATCCAATTTTTTCTTGTTATAAGAAAAATTGGGCCAATCGTCCTGTTGCCAATTCCAATTTTTAAAATCCATGATTTATAAGCCTTTATTTTATAGATCAAAAAATATCATAATTTGATCTATAAAACAACAATTTATACATCAACCTTTTATTTTTTTTGCACCTGTTTTCATCACGTGAGTTTTAACAAGAACATCTGCGGCTTGTCCGACAGCATGTTTTTTGTTGACGTATTGTTTTTCCAATTGATTGAATTTTTTATTGTTTTGTAATTCTGAAATCCCAACTTTTAAAAAATGAAGAAAAACAAAATGGTTGCAAAAAGAAACCTATGGTGTTAAATTGAAACCAAAAAACAAACTGAGGGGGATTTATGGGAACAGCAGTTAAAGTATCTAATGACCTTTTTGAAAAAGCAAAGATCAAATCTAAGGTATTCAAAAGATCAATTGCAGGTCAAATTGAATATTGGGCAAAAATAGGACAAATGATTGAAGAAAACCCAGACCTTCCGCTACCGTTTATTCAGGATATTTTGGTAGGAAGGGAACAAATAAAGGTCGGTCAAGGTACTCCATATGTTTTTGGAGAGGGTGAATGACCGATATTAAGGAAATAATTCAATCTCCTGTTTTTGCCAAGCAAAAAAAGAAACTGCACAAACAACAGATCAAAGATTTGGATGAGGCGGTAAAATATATTTTCAATACCCCTGCAAGTGGGGATATGAAAGTTGGAGATCTGCAAGGTATACAAGTCTATAAATTCAAGTCAAGCAACCAGCAAATATTATTGGCTTATGAGGTAATTGATTCGACTTTGTTCTTGTATGCTTTTGGTTCTCATGAAAACTTTTACAGAAATTTAAGAAAATACTTGCAACATTAATTTTTAAGCAAAAACTTAACCGCATGTCCGGTTTTTTGGGGGAGGATCAACGTATTTTGGGCCCATCGTTGTAAAGTGCCCATCTAAATATCTTAAATAAAATTCTTAAGCCATGGCCCATTTATTTTGGGTTTTCCGACCAGTTGGGGAACATATCGGTTAAAGAGGTGAATAAATGGGATACAGAGAGCCAAACTCATCAGGGTCATCATTAAACCGGCTCCAAAAATCATTAGCGGTTGAGCAGCAAAATTTATAAACACCCATTTGCCCAGCCTGGGGTTTATAAAATGATAAAACACACCGTTCAGACACATCAGGATTAATGTATTCTGTCCCATCCAGACAATGGTCTTTTGGCAAGGAGTGATTTTACCCAGTAAAAATACCAATAAAGATCCTGCTATTGCGGTTAAAGGAAACCAGAAGATGTTTCCGTGGGAGGAAAACATAATAACGACTGAATTGAAATAATTGAAATTAAAGGGGCCCATGTTTAACTTAAATGTAAACAAAACCATCAAAAAAGCAATGATCACAGCGGGTATTGTCATTTTTAGGGACATTTCTTCCATGAGGAATTTTCTTCGTCTCAAATAAACGCCCAGCAAATAAAAAGCATACATGGTAATTGCTTCATGAATAAAAAGGACATTATACAACCTCTGCTTTGCAAAATTCATGAAATCGCCGTTCAAGTTCAGAAAATAGCCGCCAATATAAAAAACGACCATCCCTATTAAGATTTTTGAATCGGATTTTAAAAACCGAAAAGCGAAATAATGGACTACTTCAACGGAAAAAAGCATCAACAGGAACCACGAGGGCACGCAAAACAGCGGAATTCCGAGCCCGGTCGAAATAAGGCCGCCAATGTATCCCTTAACCGTCGGCAGTGTTAAATTAAAAAAGTCACCGGGAAAAACGGCGGCTAATAACATAAATACGATTGTAAAAAAGATAAACGGCAGAAGACGGGAAAGGACTCGGTGTTTAAGGAATTTACCGACACTGAATGCCAAATCGCCATCCCTGGCGATAAAACCGGACAGTACAAAAAACAACACCATGTGAAACGAATAAACGAATTTATACAATGTGGCGGCCGTGGGATCATTCAGCAGCATGATCCGCTCGATGAAGTGTCCGAAAAATACCCCGGCCATCGCGTAAAACCGCGCGACATCAATATACTGAATTCTCTCTCTTCCGACATCCAAATGCATTGGCGGATCTCCTCCCTAAAATTTGCATTGCCCGGTTACTAAACCCGTGAGCGTGCGGCCTTAAAGCTACACTCCTGTTCGCCCCTCGGCCATGGACAGCAAAACTGCTATCACCTCATAGCCCAACGTTTAATTCACTGGTTTCGCGTCGTTTGCGGAATCCAGTGATATGATCCAATTAAATATACTTGAATTCATCCAGAATTCTATCCGGTCTTTTTATGCATTCCAAAGGCCAGCATCATCTGGTTTCTGTCTTCCAGCTGAAGACAAGCTTCAAGGCCTGACGCATCCATATTAATATTAATCGCTTCTTTGGTCATCCTAAGCCCTAGAGGATTTTTTTCTGACATCGTCTTTGCCAGGATTGCTGCCGTATCAAGCATTTCATCTTTGGGAACCATTCTGCTGGCAAACCCAAGATTCATGGCCTCTTTTGCATTCATCCAATTCCCGGTTAAAAGAAATTCATTGGCCCTGCCCGAGCCGATAAGCCGGGGAAGAAAATAGGATGATGCCATATCTGCACCACCCAGCCCAATGTTGATATAGGCGGCACTGAATTTGGCATCTTGTGCCAGAATGCGGATATCCGAAGCCATTGCCAGAGAAAATCCAATACCGGCTGCAGCGCCATGAACACAGCAGATAATTGGCTGTGGAATCTTTCGTAATCCCAACATCATTCTGGATAATCTGGCCTGGGCATTATAGGCATCCACGGGAGCCATGTTAAATATCTCCGGTCCCAGCGTCTGCATGTCCAGCCCGGCACAAAAGCCTTTGCCATCTCCACCGTCTAGAATAATGACAGACACTTTAGTGTCATACATCCGGGCTGCAATAAAGTCTTCAAATTCATGCAGCATCTGTTTGTCAAATGCATTGTATTTATCTGGTCTGTTTAGTGTCAGATGCCCTATTTTATCCTCTTGCCTATAGATTAATTGATTCATTTTGTCACCTTAGTTTAATCCTTAAAATATTCCGATTTCATTTCTACGGTTAGATTATCCTTATCCATGAGCCGGGTTGCAAGGGCAGCAGCCTTTGACAATTCATACCTGAAAAAATAATTCATGGTGAACACCTTGCCCTGATAAAAGTTTTTTTCCTTTTTCGAACACTTGCCAAACAATGCTTTTTGGGATGCAATGCC
Organism: Desulfobacula sp.; assembly: GCF_030611305.1. Classification (GTDB taxonomy): domain Bacteria; phylum Desulfobacterota; class Desulfobacteria; order Desulfobacterales; family Desulfobacteraceae; genus Desulfobacula. The sequence goes on from NZ_JAUWQB010000055.1 coordinate 16,257, forward strand.
CTGGATCAGCCACTGCCAGGAGATAACGATCCGGCTATAAAATTCTAGAAAAAGCGTTGCATCGGAAAGATAAACATCCACTCCTTTTTCGCCGAATGCTGTAAATAAAAAACCGGTTACTTTTTCAAGCTCTTTCATGGCATTGGCAAGCTGGGTGGCGAAAAACTCAAGACCTGGTATTTCCAATGCGGTATGGATGGTCTGTTTCACCTCGTCCACGAACAAAAAGGCGGCCTTACCGTTCTGCATCACCATTTTTCTACCCAGAAGATCCATTGCCTGTATGCCTGTTGTTCCTTCATGAATGGCATGGATGCGAACATCCCTCAGATATTGTTCAACCGGGAAATCCTCGCAATATCCATAGCCGCCAAAACATTGTATGGCTGTATTTGTAGAAAGAATGCCAAATTCTGAAGGAAATGCTTTTGCAACCGGTGTTAAAAGATCCAGTAACAGCCCATATTTCTCCTTTTCTTCCCCTTCAGTCACCTTCATTAAATCTGCATACATACAGCATTGGAGAATCAAAGACAGGGAACCCTCTACAATGGATCTTTGGAAAAGAAGCATCCGTTTAACATCTGCATGCTCGATAATAGGGATCTGATCTATGGAAGGATCTTTTTGGGCAATCGGTCGTCCCTGGCGTCTGTTAGCTGTGTAATCCAGGGCAGCATAATAGGCAGCTGATGCAATGGCACATGAGGCAAGGCCCACAAGGATTCTGGCCGCATTCATCATCTGGAACATGTGTGACAGGCCTTTATTTTCCTGGCCGACAAGCCATCCACGACAATCGTCTTTTTCACCCATGGACAGCTCTGCTGCCGGTGCTCCCCGATACCCCAGTTTATGGTAAATAGAGACTGTTGTGATATCATTGGGAACAAGATGGCCATTGTTATCCACACGCTTTTTGGGAACCACAAATAAGGAGATCCCCTTTGCACCAGCCGGGGCACCTTCAATTCTTGCCAGCATCAGGTGAATTATATTTTCAACACCATCATGATCGCCTGCGGATATAAAGGTTTTCACGCCCTTGATCTTAAAATATCCTTTATCTGTTGGGAAAGCTGTGGTGATAATATCAGACAGGGAACTGCCTGCCGCAGGTTCGGTTAATGCCATGGTGCCCTGCCATTTTCCGTCTAGCATTTTAGGCACATAGGTTTCAATTAAGTCTTGACTGCCAAAGGAGGTAATTAATTCTGCTGCACCTGTTGTCAGCTCAGGATATGCGCTTGCTGAATAATTTGAAGCAGCAAAAATGAAACTTGTCACTCCTTTTATGGTAAATGGAAGCTGGTCACCCCCATGGACTTTTGAAAACCCCGATGCAATCCACCCGCCTTGGCCGAATTCTTTCATGATTTTTTTAACCGCCGCATGAACCCTTACCTCTCCATTAACCAGTTCCGGTGGTTTTTTGTCCATTTCATCAAGAACAGGATACATGAGTTTGACAGCCAGTTTCTGGGCTTCATCAATTACCATATCAAACATTTTTTCATTATGTTCGCTGTAATAATCATAGGTTGTCAGGGTTTTTGTTTGAAATACTTCTTTGATAAGAAACTGCAGATTTCTTTTGCTGATAAATTTTGTCATTGAATTCCTCCTAAAAAAAACGAGTCCCAGTTATCAAACCGCTCTTAATTTAGCTTAATTCACGATTATTCATCACTACTGAATTGTATAATAAGATTCATCAAACTCAGGTTTGCTTTTAAACCGCTCCATCATAAAGGCACCGACCATATCGAAATTGGTAAAAAATGAAGGATCAACATCAATACCGATACCTTTCAACGCTATGGCCGTTGATTTTGGATCGGGCGGACATCCTTTAATTTTAACAATTTCCTGGGGTCCTTCATGATTTTTATTGAGCGCACACATACACTGCCCCACAAGAATACTTTTTTTGCTGCCCTTTGAGGGCCTTAACCTTTTACCGGTTAGAAACTCCACATCATCAAAGGGCGCTTTGTAAGACATGGCGATAATGGTTAGCAGCATACCAATCAAAGGTGAGCAATAGGTGCATACGGTGGTATCATATTTATGAAATTTAATGCCTTTGATGCCCATTTTTTCCATATTCAAAGGCAGGGTGTTATCTTCATTAAAAGGGAAGGTATAATTATGGAAACTTGCAACATCATCTATTTTCTCCCCTTTTACATTAATTTGAGAGAAATCTGTGGAAATTCCCATATCTGATGCAACCTGTGCAAGATACGGGATGTCTTTGGGGTCATGGCCCAGCACACGGGCACCCACCATATCTGCGCAAAGAACATTTGATGAGGCAATTACAAGGTTGCTTTTCTTTGGCTTGCCATCAATGGATGGCCCTCGCTCCAAGGTATAGATACCGTCAATTATGGTGGCTGAAGGTGGCAGCAGACCGGGTAGTTTTGATACCATGTAATCCAGATCTTTATTCACATCAGAATTGTGGCATTTTTTCCTGGAACTGACATTTAAAAACCCTTTTAGATTTTTTATCCCCAGGCTTACCTTAACCTGGGCATGGGTTTTGAGCACCGGCAGATTAACCAGGAAATCCGATGCCATAAGATCTGTATTCACATTGAGACTGAGACCATCTTCGAGCGCTACTTTTTCAAACGGTCTTTCCCAGACATCTAAAAGTTTAACCCCATATCGATCCCGTAATTTCGTATAGCCCAGGCCCTCAAATGATTTCTGCCCGATCTGTTTTTCCCCTGGAACCATCTGCAGGCTTCCCTCAACAATAGAAATATCTGTGACCCCGTATTCCTTTAACAGGATTACGGTCTCTTCCATAATCGTGGAAGTGGTTACCACACCCCATTTGGGATAGGGTGAATCCAGCCATACGACAATATTCGGTTTAATCACTACCTTTGCATTTGAAGGAAGGTGTTTGAAAGCATTAACACTTTGCACCGCTCGTTTCACTGTCTCTGCGTTTTTCTCAAATCTGAAAATAGCTACATTGATATCGTTCATTTAGATTTTCCTTGTTAGTGGTTGCCTTAAAAAGTCACTTCACTTGGTTTGCAAATATCCGGAGAATAATCAAGAACAGAGTTGAATGAGCGGATTGTGTGTCATGGCATAGAGGTTTCTATAAAGCAGCCAGTTTTTTAATTGCAAAACAGGCTCCTCTCAGTCTTTTACCCTGAACTGAGGCGCAACCGCCTTAAACACTTCGCATAAAAGAAATCATTTTATAAAAAAGAACAAAAGATTAACCGGTTGCGGGGTTTTCCCCGCAATCCGTGTTCAATGACTGGTTGGAACAGCCGTCCTACCCTTGAAAATATGAATTTGAAAACACGTTAAACAACAGCCAGTTTACAGCCAAGGGCCTTGGTCACCTTGCTGATGGTAATAAACTTCGGGCTACCGTTTTCTGCCAGAGACTTGTAAAGGCTGGCTCGGGTGACGCCTGCTTTTTTGGCCACCTCGGTCATGCCCATTGCTCTGGCCGCAGTGCTCAGGGCGTGAATAAAGTCCGACTCATCGCCGATGGCCGCAACCTCTTGCAGAAAATCGCGAATATCTTCAGGGCTGTTTAGGTGTTCGGCTATGTCAAAGGGTTTGGTTTTAAGTGCCATGATTTAATCCTCCAGTTCCGCCAAAAGCTCAGTGGCCTTGGCAATGTCTTTTTCTTGGGTCGATTTGTCTCCACCCACCAGCAGAATGACAACTCTGTCATTTTTGATGGTGTAATAAATCCGCAAGCCGGCACTGAAGAAAAAGCGCAACTCAAACAGGCTGGGGCCAAGCAGTTTAAAGTCACCAAAATTACCGTTTTCAACCCGGCTGAGTCTGGCCAATACTCTTATTTTGACCAAAGAGTCTTTCTGTTTTGTGAACTACTTATCGTATTGGTTTGTGCTCTAAATTTCGTACTTCATGGCTTTAATGTATCTCTTGGGATACAGATTGTCAAGATCAAGATGAAAATTAGCAGCAAATACCGAATAACGCACACTGGAAAAACTAACCCCATCTTTTTACTTTAGACACCTTCCAATTGCGCATCGGAATGTGTCAATAGAAATGAGACACCATTTATAATAAATTAAGCTCTAATCATTTCGCTTCCCTGTTGTTGATTTTTTTGAGGAATTTTTTCGACAGTCTTTTTTATAGACTCAATAAGACTTTTGTCAGAACCGTTCTCGAACCAGTCAAGATAAATTATCTCCAGCAACTTTTCTACCCAGCGATTTAATGTATTATTATTTTTCTTTTCTCTTGATAAGCCACTGCGTATCTCAGGCAGGTTATATAGCACATCTTTTACTGTAATTTGTTGTTGGTTTTTTCATTATTTTAAAGTAAGCGATAATTTTACCTTGCAGCATGCCGGAACTCAACAACCAGAATCTGCGGTTGGAGTATTTATTTTATGATTATACAAAGATTGACAATATTTGTATTGATGCTATCCTTGTCTTAAACGGCTATGTTGCCGGGGTAAAGAAAAGTTAGGGCCTTTTTCCAATCCCCCAACAATTTTATATAAAAGGAGGTGTAACATGCATATTTCACTAACTCCAGAGCTTGAGGCTGGTATCAGGCAAAAAGTAACATCAGGTTATTACAACAACGCCAGTGAGGTAATCCGTGATGCTTTGCGGTTCTGGGAGAGCAATGAAGAACTGGTACAATACATGAAACTTGAGGTGTTAAAAAAACGTTTGGCAATTGGCGCTGGGCAAGCTGAACAGGCAAAATTTGTTGATCAGTCAGTAAGTGATATTATTACAGAGGCCAAGAATGCCTAATTACCGCCTCACTCCCGCTGCGAAGTCTGATTTGCTGGGAATCTGGAATTACACAGTTGAAACTTGGGGGGAGAAAAAGGCAGAAAAATATCTGCTGGATATCGAATTTAAACTTGAGCAACTTGCTGCCAACCCGAAACTTGGAAGGCAAAGACCTGAAATCAGTTCCGGTTATTATTCATTTCCTGTTGGTAAACATATCATTTTCTATCTTCATTCTGGTAACCATATTGATATCATAGGTATTTTACATGGAAGAATGGATATCGATAAAAATTTGTTTTAAAATTATTTTTGTTCTTCAACGTCATACATAACGCCAGAATCTACGGTGAAATCCGTAGAATTCTATTGTTAAGATAAATCTAAAATTGATTTCAGCTTTTCAGTTGCTGCAATTCTCTTTTTGGATTCCATTCTTAATATATTCTCAATCTTCCACTTGATGGCTGGTAGGTTTTCAAGACCTGAAATTGAAAGCAAACTGAAATCAGGTATTCCCATTTTAACAGACAACAGAAATTTCCGTTCATTCCTTGAAAGTTTGGATAATATCAGAGATGGCAATTCTTTACGTATTTTTCCAAGTTCCTGATAACTGACCTCTATTGATGACATACCTTTGAAATCAGTTTCATACGCCTGTCTAAAAGCTTGAAAATTTGGAGAAAGCAACTCTGACATGGGTCTATTATGACTGGCAAGATATACAACAAACGCTTGACTGATTTCTTCATTCAGGCCTCCTGCCTCAGAAAGGAGCTTGATATCAAATAAATCTCGAGGATGCTGACGATCCAAAGCTGCACATATCTTCCCACCATAAAGATCTGCAAAAGAGAGTACCGGGACTTCCATTTCCATCTTGAAAATGTCACCGGCATTCTTGCACAATGGTTTTAAAATAGGGGGATAGCAGCTTCCCCTCAATATCAAATTCGGCTCTATTTTAACCAGACTGCCTTGGCTTTTAATAATCAGCTTGTATGTATAATCCGTATCTTTTATTTTTAATTTTTGAATCTGACAACGGGAAAATAATCGTTTAACCTTATCAGAAATCCTGCTTAGTGACTTTGTAATATCCTTTAAAGTTGCATCCCTTGGTTTAACCGGAAGAAATGTTAAATCAATATCAACAGATAACCGCGGCATATTCAAATGGAAAAAATTCAAAGCAGTCCCGCCTTTTAATGCAAAATTTTTTTCCTGTCCCACGATTGGAAGGATGGACAGCATTAATTTTGCCTGTTCAAAATATTTTTTTATTTTCAGGGGATATCCGTTAAACTGATACTCTTTATTTCATCAGGGACTGTTATTTGATATTTTTTGTTTAGGATTCCATTGACTGCAACCTGTCGTTTCCCTTTTCCCAAGTCAATATTATTAATATCCAATTTCTGAAACCAGGGCATGTTATATGTGTCCGCAAAATAGAAAAATAATCGTTTTGCTTTTATTGAACTGCATGTTTCAAGAAGGGTTTGCAAGTATTCGGATCGCAATGATAATAGGCTCTCCATAAAATGACCAGCCTCTTCAAACGAATGATAATTTGGAACCAGGGCACACAATTCAATCATGGCTCGCTCGGGTGCAGACCCTTTTATCTCAAAATTACCCGCATTAAAATCCATTAATTCAAAATCCGGCCGGGATTGAAAAATATTTAACCTTTTAAAACATAATTCATCTTCCCATGGATGTTTCATGAACCACTTTGGTAATTGAATTTTTCTTGATGCAAAAAGATATATTTTTGCTGTTTGTCCCAATTGGAGATTATGTCCGAATCCAGATAATTCCAAAGCAGTTTTCCCACCAGCATGCACACAAAGATTTAACTGATTCTGAACAGCATACAATCCCCCGCGCCAATCAACAGAATCTCCATATTGAATATATGCGCCACTTCCTATTTTTGTTACCCAGGGTGCTTTCTGGTAATAATCTAATAGCTGCTGATATCCGCCATGATCTCGAAACCATGCTAATGTACCCACTGTTCCTTTGGGCCAGTTCCGGAGGATTCGGTTTAATATATTTCTATTTTCACCAGTCATGTTTGTGATTATAAATTAATATTAAACTAAGTTCAAGCAGATAGTTTAATATTATTATGATTTAACAAGTTATACTTGTGATTTCTTAACATATTTATCAGCATCTTCTGGCAACAACTGAACAGAACAGGTTGTCCAAACTGTTAGATTTTGCGGTATTTTTGATATTATTTCTTCCCCTTTTTTTAATCCCGGTTTGTATCTTCACTATTAGCAAACCCGTCTTGAATATAATTTCAAAACGTTCTTATTGATAAATGAGTTGAGACCATCTCCCAAATCCGCTAATCGCTTCATTTCATTAATATTTCCCTGTCCAGCAGACGAATAAGTATACTCGTAAACCGATCCGGTTTTAAACTATACATGAATCCAATCAGGGCCATAATCGAAAGCAGCAATCCCTGAATCTTTATCGAAATCTCTATAAGGCTTCATGACTTTTTTTCCTTTTTTAACGTTGAACTAACCCATGGCCTTTCCGTATAATGATTGAATACAATTGCTGCCTTGATGGCAATAAACTTTCCTAACATCGCGTGCTTGCAAAGGCCATTGGCGTTAAGTGCTTTGTGTACGCCCGGCACGGGCGTGAACTTATGGGGTGAAAGTCCCCTATACGTGAGTCCTGTTAACATGTGTTTTGTTAACACAAGTATTAGCCGAAAACAAGGGCGGAACCGCGAGGGACCGTCCGAAGGAAGTTGGAG
>NZ_JAUWQB010000123.1 GCF_030611305.1 Desulfobacula sp.
CTGAATTCCTGAGTTTGTGTCATATTACCTCCTGCTTACGAAAATTTCTTTTGAATAAAATACTGCTGTCCCATAGATATGATGTTGTTCACAAACATATACAGAACCAATCCCGCCGGGAAATTGATAAAAATTACGGTCATAAATATCGGCATTAACATCATCATTTTGGCCTGCATGGGATCGCCTGCAGTCGGCGTCATTTTCTGCTGTAAGAAAAAAGATGCACCCATTATCAGTGTCAGCATGGGGATACCATGGGGTTCCTGCATCATTGGAATTGCAAAATTAAAATGAAACAGTCTGTCCGGGGCAGACAAATCGGATATCCATCCGATAAATGGTGCGTGCCGCAGCTCAATGGCCTGGTAAAGCATTCTGTAAAGCGCAAAGAAAATAGGCATTTGAACCAGTAAGGGCAAACACCCGCTGGCCGGATTTACTTTATATGTTTTATAAAGCGCCATAGTTTCCTGATTCATTTTCTGTTTGTCGCCTTTATATTTTTCCCGAATTTCCATCATCAACGGCTGAACTTTTTTCATCTTGTTCATGGACTTGTAACTCTTCGTTCCAAGGGGCCAGAAAATAAGTTTAATGAGAATCGTCAAAAGGATAATAGCCACGCCATAGTTGGGGATTACACTATAAATCATGTTCATGGTGATCAAAAGCGGCTTGGCAATGATATTAAAAAACCCCAAATTGATTGCATTTTTAAGACTATTGTCATAACTGCCCAATATCTTCTGGCTTTTCGGGCCCATATAAAAAGTAAAGGAATAGCCCCCTTGTTGACCCGGGTCCAGCCGATCCATTTTCCGGATATAATTATTGGTGACCATGTCATTGGCATAGGAAAGCTTTAGCCTTGCATCGTTTGCTGTCCCATCTTCTTTCTTTTTGGGCATGACCACCGTCATAAAATACCGTTCTGTATATCCGGCCCAGTCAATTTTTCCGTGATAGGTGTTTTTATCTTCTATATCATCGGGTTTAATGGCGGTATATTCATCATCAATGAGAACCACCGGCCCCTCAAATGCAAATCTGGATCTTTTTTTGGTCTCTTCATCATAAAATCCCGGCGTTGAAATCACAAGAGAATCGTTTAACGGCATGGCAGATCCGTTTTGAAAAACAATATCACAATCAATCATGTATGAATCTGCCTTAAAGGTAAAAATCTTTTTCACCACAATCCCCTGGGGTGTCTCAAGGGTAAATTCAATGGTTTTTTCACCTTCAAAAAAAGAGGTCTCATTGGTATCGATTTTTGCCGTATAGACAGCATCTTTCAATCCAGGGACTGACTGCCCTTCAAGCTCAAAAAACAGGGTTCCGGATACAAGCTGCTCCGACACCAATTGCTTTAAAGGAGAGCCTGTTTCGTTTGTTTGTTTATAATTTTTCAGTTCAAAGTTTTTAACCGCAGCACCATATTCGGAAATGGCAATATTATAAAGAGGGGTTGATACGGATATGGTTCGATGCTTTTTTTTCTGAGGTTCAACCGGTTGAGGCACAACACCTGGCATGGTTTTATATTCGGAAACATATGGGCTGCTTTCCTGAACCTGATCTGCAGTCCGATCTTGAACCTGCTGGGGTTGATTATTAGGGCCCGGCGACTTTACAAAAAATGTCTGATATCCTACAAGGACTACCACGGAAAGCACGACGGCTAATAATAATCGTTTTTGTTCATCCATTTTCTCTCCTAAACCTGAAATAATTTGTACCGGCACTTCACTTTAATTAGAAAAAGAAAGCAGTCTGGCATCTGGATAAATTATGGAACCGGATCAAACCCTCCTGCATGGAATGGATGACAACGCAGAACTCTTTTTACGGCAAGAGTTGTGCCTTTAAGGCTGCCGTATTTTTCAAGAGCCTCAATGGCATATGCCGAACAGGTCGGATAATACCGACAATTCCGTCCTGTTAGAGGTGAAATAACATATTGATAAAATTTAATAAGTATTAATAATAATTTCTTCATTATCTATGCTAATGCTATTTTTGAAAAAAGTTTGTCAAGCTTCTCAATAATCTGCTTGTTGGATAGCGTAGTCAGACCTTTCCTGCCAATGATGTTTATATCCTTAGGTCCTGAAATATTCTCTTTATTATGTCTGAAAAATTCTCTGATAATTCTTTTTATCCTGTTACGCTCTACTGCATTTCCTACTTTTTTTGATATTGTAATGCCAATTCGATTGTTTTGAGCTGTTTCTTTAAGCACAATTGCTATAAAGCAGCCTGTTACTACCTTTTTCCCTTGTTTCGAAACTGTTAAAAATTGGGCCCTCTTCAGGAGCCTCACCTTTTTTGGTAAACAAAAGTTACTCAATAAATCCCTTTATTAAACACTAAGTTTTTTTCTTCCCTTTGCCCTTCTGGCGTTAATTACGCGTCTTCCACCGGGTGTGGACATTCTTTTAAGAAATCCGTGTTTTCTGGTTCTTTTCCGATTGCTTGGTTGAAATGTTCGTTTCATAAATCTTTCAATCCTTAAATTAAATATACTTTAATCTTAACCATGATGATACAAACCACAATAAACACAACACATTAACGCTTTTTAAAAAAATTGTCAAATAAAAAAAGTTGCTTTGTTTAATCTCAGTTGCATGATATATGTGAGACCCTTGAACAACTCAATCAAATTTAAACTATTTATGGCAAAACTCCAAGACCCTTACTTTATTATTGATATATACCCCTATTATATACTATACTAGGTCAAAAGAGGGGGGTCGTAAGCTATGATGAAAAGAATCGCAGAGGGGTATCTTGAAATATGGATAGAAAAAAAACGACGCAAACCTTTGATATTAAGGGGTGCGCGGCAGACCGGAAAGTCAACTCTTGTCCGGATGTTTGCATCAAAAAACAGGCTTTTGTTGAATGAGATAAATCTTGAACAGCATCTTTATCTTGATGATGTTTTTAAAACACTTGATATCAATAACATAATTCGTGAACTGGAAGCCGTGATCGGCTCTAATCTACAACATCCTGACTCCATACTTTTTCTGGATGAAATACAGGCAACACCGCACGCCCTACAGGCATTAAGATATTTTTTTGAAGATAAACCGGAAATTCCTGTTATTGCAGCAGGTTCACTTCTGGAATTTACGCTTTCAAATCACAGTTTTTCAATGCCCATGGGAAGGATTGAATATTATCATATTGGTCCCATGACATTTAAAGAGTTTCTCCATGAAATCGAACCATCCCTGCTAAAGCATATTACACAATTTGATTTTTCAAATAAAATTCCTGAAACCGCGCACAAAAAACTTTTAAAAAAACAAAGAGAATATTTTTTCACCGGCGGCATGCCTGAAGCAGTGCTTGTTTATAAGGAAAACGGATCAGTAACCGAAGTCATTGACGTTCAACGCTCCATTGTTGAAACATATCTGGATGATTTTTCAAAATATGGCAGACAGATAGATCTTCCGCTGATGCAGAAAGTTTTCAGGTATATTCCGCGAGCGCTTGGTAAAAAGGTCAAATACAGTAATATTGCAAAAGAAAAAAAATCAAAAAAAATTAAAGAGGTCATAGATCTCCTTGTTAATGCAAGAATCTGTCACAAAGTATATCACAGTCACAGTAACGCAGTTCCTTTACTCGCAGAAATAAACGAGAATATTTATAAATTGATTTTTATGGATATCGGTATTGTTAACCACATCTGCGGTAATGACTGGGGAACCATACAGTCATTTTTGGAGAGCGAATTAATCAATGAGGGGGGACTTGCAGAGCAATTCATAGGGCAGCATCTTTTAACTTTGAAAAATGAGGCTCCAATACTCTGTTACTGGCTTCGAGAAAAGAAATCTGCCAATGCTGAAGTTGATTATGTTATTTCTCAGGCTAATAAGGTTTTACCGGTAGAGGTAAAAAGTGGAAAAAGCGGTTCTCTGAAATCTCTTCAGCAGTTTGTATTGAAAAAAAATACTACTACTGCAATACGTTTTGACCTGAATTTGCCGACAATACAGGATGTCAGTCACATTACAGCAACCTCTGCTGGAAATAAACCTGTAAATTATAAACTCCTCTCCCTTCCATTATATATGGTGGAAGAACTCCCACGTCTTATCGACTGTTTATTTTAGCAGACAGGAGTGGATATGGCCTGGGTTGAGCAGGCAAGGCCATTGGCAGATCAAAACAGGATTGCAAAGAGACTTGGAAGAATTTTTAAAACCGATGAATATTTCCCAAAGGGAGCTATCAGATTTACTTCAAGTCCCCTACCAAAGAATCAAAAAAATAATAATTGCTCGCGGAGTTGATATATAGGCCCATAAGTTGTACAGAATTACTGTACATATAATAAGGAGGCGCATATGGCAATTCAAACAACCTATACTCATGCCCGCTCACGTTTAGCTTCATTGCTTGATGAGGTCACAAAAAACAGGGAAGTGGTAATTATACAGCGACGTGGTAATGAAGATGTCGCCATGATAGCAGCTGACGAGTTAACCGGAATTCTTGAGACTGCCCATTTGCTTCGATCTCCGGCCAATGCAAAACGACTTCTCTCCGCACTTGAAAGAGCCCTGCAAGGAAAAGGAACACCACAAACCATTGATGAACTTCGGGACGAGGTCGGCCTTGAGTAGACGCTATACCAAAGAACCTCGAGATACTGAACATCGAGAAGCCCTGTTTCAGCCTGAGTTTAGAGAGGATTTACGTTACTGGGTTGAGACTGATCGTCGGACAGCACTTCGAATTTTCAAATTAATCGAGGCGGTAATGCGGGATCCTTTTCAGGGTATTGGCAAACCAGAGCCTTTGAAGTTTCTTGGATCGGGTGTTTGGTCTCGTAAAATCACACAAGAACATCGGCTGGTTTACGTAGTGGGGCAAAACAGAATCGATTTTGTGCAAAGTCGTTACCATTATTAACAGCTGCCGTTGCCTTTTTCATGCCGCCAACCTGTCAGTGCACCAGACATGTGTTCCGCTGCGCTTGCCCTGGCGATTGTGTATTTTGCATCTTTTGTAAGAATACTTGAGCTCAAAGGTAATGTTACCTGGGAAGGTAATTTAGATGAATGGCGGCAGGATCGCAGCTTGTAATGGTATTGATTGATTCGTCAGTATGGATTGATTTTTTTTCAGAATGATAAAGATTTTATTATGATTTGTTCCCCATCACTGGACACTCATTCAAGCAATCACTGACCCTGAATCGTTGCCCATAGAGGCCTGAAATAGACTGGAGTATCTGCAATAACTTTATTTGCATATAGATTTTCTGAAGCAACAAATGCCTGTGGTGGTTTATATTTTTTTAAAAAACTGCGAAACGACTTGGTGATAGCAGGTTTCTTCAGTGTTGATTTTACTTCAACAGGAATCTGGTCTCCTTGTGATTCTATGATGAAATCAACCTCAGCTTTTGACTTTGTTCTCCAGTAACGCAAGGCAAATTCTTTTTTGAGTAACTCGGCAGCAATAAAGTTTTCGTGTATTGCTCCGCTGTCATTGCGTGTTGAAAGAGGGGAAAAGTTTTTAAGGGCCGTATTTCTAAATCCATTATCAACGAAATAGAACTTGGGGGATTTAATAAGTTCCAGCCTTTTGTTGGTATAAAATGGCCGGCATGGAGCTATAACAAAAGTATAGCTGAGAATGTCCAGCGCCTCTATCAAATCGTTGTGTCTGAATCCGGTCAGGTTGGAGAGTTCGTTATAATTACAGATTGAACTGATCTGCAGAGCGAGCGCCTGAATAAGCTTTTCGAGTTTCGTGTCACTTGGGTAATTTAAAATCTGCCGTATTTCTTTGAGCAGGTATGTATTGTAAATATTTTTCAGAACCAGCTCCCTTTCTCTGTCGGTTTCGGCAAGGACTACCCGCGGGTATCCCCCGTAGAGGGCATATTCATAATAATATTTGTTTATTCTCAGGATCACCTCATCACTTAATGATTCTGTTTGAGATAGAAAAGATATCAGCTTTGAATTTTTAAAGCGTAAAAACTCATTAAAGGAAAATGGATATAACGTGAAGACAAAGATGCGCCCGACCAGATATTGTATGCTTTGAACAGAAAGCTCAGTTGATGATGAACCGGTTATAAAAATTTTGACAGGAAAGTTATCGTAAATAAATTTCAAAAGCCTTCCCCCGTCAGTTGCGTATTGAAATTCATCAATAAAGAGGTATTTTTTATCTTTGACGTGCAATTCGGCAAAGGCTTTTATATCGTTTTGAAACAGGAGCAATTCCTGGCGATCTTCAAAATCTATTGCAGCAACTTCCTGAGAAGGTAATTTGCTGATTATTTTATTTAAAAGAGTTGTCTTTCCGCATTGTCTGGCACCTGTTACAGCAATAATTTCTGGCATTTCAAGACATGATCTGATATCGGTTTCAAGGTCCCTGGTTACATATTGAGATGTTGTTTTCATTGTAAAATACCCTGCTAAAATTTTATTATTTATCATAATAACAGGGTTATTCTGCTTGAATATGCAATAAAAGTCAAGAAAATATTTTCAATGGGCAGTGCCAAAGCAATTTAACGGGATAAAAATTAAAAAAAACATTCCAGGCCTGTATCAGGCAATTCCCATCTGAAAAACAATGGGGTCCTGTTCGGGCAAAAATTGTGACAAATCCGTCTGAGTTTCTCTGGAGCAGTTATCCGGCATTTATCGGCAAAATAAAGACACCTGGCTGGTTGGAAACCGGATGGCTGCTGTCGACTTTTGAGAGAAAGAAAAAAGAAGCGATAAAGAATTATAGGGATTTTGTGGAGAAAATAGAGACCAAAGCGCTTAAAAACCCGGAAGAAGATATTATCGGTGGTTTTATTCTGGGAGATAAAAGGCTGAAAAGAAAAGTGGACAAGATCAAGAATCGAATATTTAATATTTAATATGTGACCCCGATGTTCCCAAATTACCAATAATACCAGTTTTGGTAATATTGGTAATTTACTTTCCCAGGGCAAGCGCCCTGAAATAGAATACCACCACTGGGATCCCCAAAAAGAAACATGGCCCGTCTTAAAAAAACCAGACCTGATCTTTTTTGATCCCCCTTATTACACCAAGAAAAAAAAGGAATACGAACAAAAAGCAGATAAGGATATCCCCTCCATATCCTCATACACAAAAAAAGACTACATAAAATTTTTTAAAGATTTTTTCACCCTGGCCCATAAAAACGCAAAACCAACAACAACCCTGGCCTTTCTCAATGCTGACTGGCGTGACTTTGAATCCACACCAGCCGCAGAAGAAAAACCTGATAAAGCAATCACCATATTTGACTACCACAGCCTTTTATCAGAGACAGGATGGAAAACCATTTTCCGCATAGAATGCCCCCTGTCCTCTGAACGCCTGACCGGGAACCAGGTACAGAAAATGCAAGACAAACGCATCCTCGGCACCATCGGAAGAACACTGCTGATAGCAAAAAAAATATCTCCGTCCTATAAAGGAGACCATCCATCAGCTCTACCTGCCAACAGAAATTCAAAAGATGCTGGAAGGCGCAGGCCGAACAAGGATACAGTTTCTGTAAAAAGATGTTGAACAGAGACTTATCAAGGTCAGGCCCTAACTTACATTTCGCACGAGAATAAAAAAAAATGGGGCCAAACACGTAAATCCTCTATGGATTAGATAACCTATTGATATTATAAGGAATAATAAATCTAGACTTTTCTATTCATTTGTTCTATAACGCTCTGTATCAGCCAAT
>NZ_JAUWQB010000111.1 GCF_030611305.1 Desulfobacula sp.
AATTTTTGCGGGTTTGGAATATACAGTATCTCGGAACGGATAAAAAACCTGGGTGGATCCTTTGAACTATTTTCAAAGCCCGGCAAAGGTACTAAAGTATTATTTTCCATGCCTCTATTTAAAGGATCTCAACATTAAAAATCAGGCGATGTTATGCCCTCAGATATTGCGAATTTAGTCAACTCTGCAACATTATTAATATTCAGTTTTTTCTTTAAATGTATCCGGTGGACATCAACTGTTCGGACACTGATATATAGTTTTTCTGCAATCTCCTTGCTTTTGTGCCCTTCTGCAATCAATTGCAACACCTGTCTTTCTTTTTTTGATAATAATGAAAAAACCGAAACCCGTTTATCTTTGACAGGACGACCATTTTTGCCTGCGATCAGGCGACTTACCTCCTGGCAAAAAAACATCTCCCCTGATAAAACCATCTTAATACATTTTAACAATTCTTTAAAGGAACTGGATTTTAAAAGATAACCTGAAGCACCGGCGTTCAGCATTCCCATTACATATACTTTTTCAGCATGCATGGTAAGGGCAATCACCTTAATATTAGAATTGTTTGCCAGTATTTTTTGGGTCGTTTCTATACCGTTAAGATCAGGCATGCTGACATCCATGATCACAATATCAGGGCGATGCAATAATGCAAGGCTTATGGCTGACCGCCCGGAATCAGCTTCAGCGATCACTTCAAAGTTATCTTCCATACTGAATGACTGGCTAATTCCATGCCGGACAATCGTGTGATCATCCACAATAATTATTTTTATCTTTTTTGTTTTCAGCATCTATTGATCCAGAATGTTTCTGGGACTCTTTTGAAAATTCATATGCTCTTTGTCCCAGAAGGATTCAAACTAATCAAGAAAAATATTTTATTCAGCCCATTTTTTGCTCCACAGGTAAATAATTTATAATTTGTGCAAGGTAGAATATAGCCCGAAAAGATGCAGCTCTAAGCGTTTCCAAGGATTAAAAATAGGTAGTTTTACCTATTGCTATAATTGAAAAATTATTTTATTAGTAAAATTTACTGCTCAAAACTTGGTTATCCCTATGTAATCGAAGAGGCGGAGCTATAGTGAAAAACAAAAATGATGATCATTCAAAGGACTTGTTCAGCATTTCATAATGATTGATACACATTCACATATTCTCCCGGCAATGGACGACGGGGCCAGGGATTTAACAGAATCCATTGAATTTGTTAAAACTGCTGCTGCCCAGGGCGTGGATACTATTTTTGCAACCCCCCATGCCTTTAACGGCGTTTTTAATTGCACAAAAGAAAATATAATCAAGGCTTGTGACACCCTGACAGAGGCACTTTGCAAAGAAAGCATTTTAACAAGAGTTTTGCCTGGATCAGAAATCAGGGTCAATCATGATATTATCGTGGAATATGACAAAGGCAATCTTCTTACTCTTAACAACTCAGGCAGCTGGCTTCTTCTTGAACTGCCTGACGTGTTCATGGCAAATGCTGTCTGCCTTATGATTCGGCAGCTGAGAGAACGGGGTCTAACCCCGATTATTGCCCATGCAGAAAGAAATCTCATGGTCATTAACAAGCCTGAGCTGATAAATGAGTTTATCTATAATGGGGCTGTCATCCAGATCACGGCGGGAAGTCTTACTGGTGATTTTGGAAAGTTTTCCATGAAAGCGGCAAAGGCCATGGTGAGTCGAGATCAGGTTTTCTGCCTGGGATCTGACATCCATCCGGGGCGAAAATACCGTATGGCAGATGCTAAAAAAAAATTGATCAAACTTCTCGGCAGGACAAAGGCCGATCTGATCACCCATGAAAATCCGGCTGCCATTCTGGAAGACACAAATACTTTTTATAAAAGGGAATACAGGAAAAAAGCATATTAACTAAATTATTTTAATTTAGGAGGAAAAAATGAAAGTTTCAAAAAGGTTATTATTAGTATTAATATTTTTAGTTTCGGCCTGTTTTTTAACGTCAACGATAGGCATACAGTCGGGATTTGCTGAAGTAATTGCAGTAATGACAGATGCGGATATAGATGAACTTGCCGCTGAAATTGGTGCCACACCAGAATCGGTAATAGCAGCGAAACAAAAAAGGATAGACGGTGGTACAGACGCTCAAATAGCCGCCTTACTTGCTGAAGCTAATCCTACTCATGCAGCAAGGATAGCGGGATTCGTGACAGAAAAAAATCCCAGTGCAGCAGTAGCGATTGCTTATGCTGTAACGGTAAAAGTTCCTACTCGGGCAGCAGCGATTGCAGATGCTGTAAAAGCAGCGGCTCCTGCTAACCTGGCAGCAGAGATTCAAGCTGCCGTAGATCTAGCAGTAATAGACAAGCCTCTACCGCTGCCTCCAGCTGATCCGCCTCCAGATACCATTCCGCCAAGTAAAGTGTGATATATATAATAAACAAACAGGAGACATTGAGATGAAAAGTAAAATACCTTTATTGGTTTTAAGATATGTTGTGTTGTTCTGCTTTATTATTGGTTTTACTTCCCAAAGCGCTTTCAGCCAGGGAAGGATTGTAATCAAACCCATGTTGGAATTTAGCTGGCAGATGGATTCCAACTTCCACAAAGCAGAAACAGATGAAAAAGAAGTCTATACCTATAATATCAAACCAGGCTTTGAATTAGAATATGCCACGGACAAAACCATAGTTTCCCTTGATTATTTTGCCGATGTATTCTGGTATGATGACCAGGACACTATTCCTGCGGGTCAGATCCAAGCAGATGATTTTGATTATGTGGGACACAACGCACTGCTAAGATCCTACACCCAGGTCTCAGATCGCGTGTTCATCGGTGTGGATAACCTGTTTCTGATAAGCAGTGATCCAGCCGCTTCCGACGCTGCTTCCAATGCAATTGACCGATATGAATATACCTTGAACAGGTTTTCACCCAGGCTGGTGTATAATTTTGGTGAAAAATTTGGTCTTGGACTCAAATACACCAACCTTATGATGGATTATTCAGATGATGCAGTAGGGCAGGGGGAAGACTCAACCGAGAACAGGGGAACCTTTAACCTGTACTATTATTTTACCCCCAAAACCTCTTTTGATCTGGATTACCAGATGTGGACCCGCGATTACGACAAACTCACATCAGATTATGATTCCCAGCAGGTCATGGTTAATGTAAATCATCAATTAAACTATCTCACAGTCAGCGCGGGCGTTGGTTATCACACCAGAGATTTTGATAAAACCGTTTCATCCGGGGATATTGAAAAATCTGTCTGGAAGTTATCTTTGATGGGCCAGAATCCGCCAGATGCTGCAGGAACCCCCAGAAGCTCCGCTTATCTGTCCTTATCAAATAATTTTAACGACTTAGGAACCGGGGATGAATATTTTGATGCAATCCGTCTTGATGCAAAGTTTACCTATCTGGTTATGGACAAAATTAATTTTATCCTGGCCGGCTGGTTCCAGAATTCTGATTATGAAACTTCCGCCAGGGAAGATGACCGCTGGCTGGTATCTTTAGGCGCAGACTACCTGATCAATGATTTTTTAAGCGTTGGCCTTGAAGGCGGCAGGGAAGAAAGGGATTCCAATGCTGCCGGGTTTGATTTTGATAACGACTATGTCATGTTCAATATCAACTTTCACCCCACTCTTGGTGCCAAATAACGGGGTCATTGGGACGTAGATTTGCTCAGAATAGTCGGGGTCAGGCTTTTAAGCCTGACCCCTTTAGTTTTTTAGATTAACATTGCAAAACCAGTAAAATAAATGGTACCAGTAAAATAAATGGTACAAGTTTATATATTTATATAAGAATTTGTGCCATTTATTTTGCCCAGACCTTTGAATTAGAGAAATGATGCAACGATTTTTAAAATATTATTGGTTATCACTGGTTTTTATTTTCTTTTTTTCCTTTATCTCCATTTCCGGCCTGACTATTTCCGGTATCGGCTATTGTGATACCCGGGATCAAAGTTCTGCTTATAGGCTGGGATCCGACGATGTGGTCACGATATCCATTCTGGCGGGCGGCGAGGAACAGGTGGTAAAGGAGATGGTGGTCGGGGCCAACGGCAATGTCACTGTACCCTTTATCGGGAAAATCATGGCAGCAGGCCTGACAATGGAAGAACTGGAAAAAGCCATCATTAAACCCCTGGAAAAAGATTTTTTTATATCCCCCCAGGTCCATCTGCGGATAAAAGAGTATCAAAGCCTTCAATTCTTTATTTCAGGTGCAGTGAAAAACCCTGGCAAATATGTGCTTGATTTCATACCCACAATCATGGATATTATTGCCAATGCCGGCGGAGTGCTGCCGGAAAGGGGGAATCTTGCCTATATCTTACGGGGGGTTTCAGACCAGGAAATAAGTGATGCTGACATGGAGAAAACTATTTCCAAAACAGAACCCATTAAAGTGGATCTGTTAAAACTTCTGGATGAAGGTGATATGTCGGTAAATGTTAAACTCCAATCCGGTGATACAGTCTATATTCCACTGGGTACCAAGTTGAACCAGGCCGCTAACAAGATTTATATCCAGGGTAAAATTAAAAATCCCAGTGTATTTGATTTTCAGCCCGGCATGACAGCTCTTTCCGCCTGCATTATGGCTGGTGGATTTGCTAAGTTTGCCGCGCCTAACCGGACCAAAATCATCCGGCAGACACAGGACGGCCAGGAAACAATAAAGCTGAATCTTGATAAAGTCATATCAGGCGAACTTCCCGATTTTCCCCTTAAACCCGGCGACCGTATCCACATACCTGAAACATGGCTTTAGAATAAGGAAAAACAATGCAGGAAAATTCCATGGAAAATCCATTTCAGGAAGAAAAGTCAATCCATCTGTCCGAATACTTTATGGTGCTTTCAAAAAGAAAGTCACTGATCATTCTCGTATTTATCCTGGTGGTTGCTGCAACAATGTTCTACTCATTTACGTCTGATCCCATATATCAGTCATCTGCCAAGCTGATCATTGACCCGGAAAAGTCTTCATCCCCCATTACAGGCGAAAGAACGGATTTTGAAAGCTACCAGTCCCAGGTCATGACCTTTAATACCAGTATCAAGATGATCCAGTCAACGCCAGTAATCCTGAAGGTTATCACTTCCTTAAAACTGGATGCAGAAGATAATGATAAGGATCTGGAGATCAGTTTTATAAAAAAACTTATTTTCCAGCTTAAAGCCAATGTTAAACTTCTGCTGAAAATGGATGGAAAACAGGAATTATCTCCGGAAGAACTTGAGAACCTGAAAATGCAGGAACTCATTGCAATAGTCAAAGAAAAAATTGAAGTTGAACAGGTCAGGGATACCCGTCTTCTGGATTTGTCCGTAAAGGACAAAGATCCTGCGCTTGCCGCCAATATGGTCAACATGCTGGCAAAAAAATATATGGAGTTCAACCTGGGTAATAAAATGGAATCTTCCAAACAGACCCTGGAATGGCTCAATAATGAACTTTATGACCTTAGAAAAAACCTGGAAGATGATGAGAAAAAATTCTTTGAATACAAACAGCAGAACATGGTCTTTTCCATCACGGGAAAGCAGAAGCTTGCAGAACAGAAAATTCAGGAATTCAATAATAATTATCTTCAAACAAGAAATCAGCGCCTTGAACTGGATGCCAAGATCAATGAGCTGAATAGAAATATCAAGGGAATTAAAGGGGTGGCCAATGTCCGTTCTCTTATCAACAACCAGAGGATTGAAAACATATATTCAAAAATAGTTGATTTTGAAATGGAGCTGACGCGTCTTTCAAAAACTTACAAGTCAAAACATCCCAAGGTAATTCAGGCCGTCAGTGAACTTGAGAAAAGTGAAAAACAGCTTGCCCGGGAAATTGCAAAAGAACGGCAAAATTTAAAATCAGAACGTAAAGTTTTGTATGCAAAGGAAAAAATCCTTGAAGAAAATATCACAATGTTTGAAAAAGATGCCCTGGATGCTTCCAGCAAAGAACTTAAATACACCATCCTCCAGAGAAATGTTAATACCAGTCAGAACCTTTATGATCTAATGGTGTCAAGGGTAAAGGAATCCAATATCCTCCAGACCAGCAACACTTCAAATATAAGGATTGTGGAAAACGCCCAGGTGCCTATTTCCCCCGTATCGCCCAATAAAAAAAGAAACCTTTTATTAAGCATTGTTCTGGGGCTTTTTGCAGGTGCAGGTCTTGCTTTTTTCTTTGAATACCTTGACCAGACGGTTAGAACGGAAGAAGATATCCAGAAGCATTTCGATCTTCCCATTTTAGCTGTTATCCCGAAAGCAGACAGATCCACAACCTATGGAGGAAGCTATTGATTTTCAGTAAGAAGAAAAAAAGAGACCCGGAAAAGGACAGGGAAAATCTGTTAATGAAATTTCCTTCCAGTTCAAGATTTGCAGAATCCTACAGAACCCTGAGAACCAATTTGTTTTTTTCTGCATCTGAAAAAGAAATAAAATCCGTGGTGATCACAAGCTCCGTGGAAAAAGAAGGGAAAACAATAACTTCCATAAACCTTGCCTATGCTATTGCCCAGACGGACAGAAAAACTTTGATCATGGACTGCGACCTTCGCCGCCCCCATTTGTCCACCCTGTTTCCCGATAATAAGGAAATGGGCATAACAGGACTTGTCACGGATGTATTTGGCGCACATCTTACCAAAGGCAGCCTGGAAACATATTCTATCAGCGACCTTATCCTGCTGACCAGACTCCAGCAGAGATCCTGCCGCCTGGACATTGAAAATAATGACACCCGGGCAGGCATCTCTTTTGAAAAAGGTAAAATCATAGATATTTACTGGAAGAACAGGCCTGTGCCAAAAAATTTGGTCAACGCCCTGATCAAAGATAAGCTGTTAACAAAAGAACAAGCCCATATTGCCGCAGGCCAGCAGAAGAAATCAGCCCAGCGCCTGGGAACGATTCTCCACACCATGGGCTTTGTCTCGGAAAAAGATATTTCAAAAGCACTTTCTGTCCATGCCGTTGAAGCCATCCGGGCCGTTTCTCTTATAAATGAAGGCGATTTCACCTTTTCTTCGTTTTCATCCACGGAAAACAAATCAGCCATCAGCCGGAATATTGACTTTGAAAGACTCTATGACGAATTTACCAGCAGCGAGGACAGTCTTAAGTTCATAAAAACCGCCATTGACTCAGCCATAATGAAAACGGAAACAAAAAACCTGTATATACTGCCCGCCGGTAAAATACCCCCGAACCCTTCTGAACTGGTCAGCTCAAAACGCATGGAATTTCTTCTTCAATACCTGAAAAAGAGCTTTGACTTTATTGTCATTGATACCCCGCCGGTCATGCCGGCAACGGATGCCATCCTTATGGCCCCCAGGACCGAAGGTACCATAATTGTCATGAAATCCGGCAATACAGAACGAAAAATTATCCAGGATGTAGTGGATCAGTATAAAAAAGCCAATCTGCCCATTATCGGAACAGTCCTGAACCAGGTGGACATGAAAAAAGAAGGATATTACAGGTACTATCATAAATATTATTCTTCCTATTATGGAAAATAGCCTGTAGATCAGCAGGATTTTTTTTAACCCATCAGCGTCCCTTATGAAAATTATAAAAATCCTTATGATCAGCGTTCTATTGGCTCTGCTGATCATAACCGCTTCCCTGTTCTGGCCAAGATTTGTATACCAGCAGGGCATTACCCAGCTTGAGTTAAAAAATTATAACCAGGCCGCAGCATATTTTAAACGAGCCGAACAGGCCATGCCAGGAGCCATCAGCACATGGTTTGCCAAAGCAGATTTATTCAGAATTTATACAAACCATGGACAGGCATTATACAACCTCGGAGTCAAAGACTGGAAAGAAAAGGGTTTAACCATGACAAGCTTTAATACTTTAACCATGTCAAAATCCTATCTTTCCAAAGCCGCTAAAATAGAACCATCCGACTATATAAACACATACTGGCTGACCCGGACGGAACAAGGCCTGGAAAAAGCATATGCCTGGTTCCATCCTACTTCCAAACCCGTATAATGCAGAACCCCTTTACCAGAAAGCAATGACCTTAAGACCTTCCGGCGTAACTGTCCGGTATGCCTATTTAAAATACCTGCAATCCAAAGGCCCTGCTTCCAAAATTCCAGATTCCAAAATCCCTGAACTTGTCCAATACATGATAGAAATTTACCCCCCTTCATACTGGTCCCTGAAAAAAGAACCCTTTTTTTCAGACCTGCTGCCCGATATTGAACAGGGCCTTAACACAGCCCTTACAAAACAGATTCTACCCCGGGATGCCTTAAAAGCCCTGTCAAATATTTATGTTACAAAAAACAATTTTGAAAAAGCCATTGCCTGGTACAAGGATCTTTTGAATCTCAACAAGTCTAAAACTTCATCATCAGATTATATCCATATAGGCTCCCTGTATTTAAAAAACCGGCAATATGAAGAAAGTTTGATTTTCTTTAAAAAAGCCATTTTCATTTCAAAAAATTCTGCTTCAACCATTAACAATATTTACAACACATTCAAACGGGAAAAACTTTTCACAGAATTTCTCAGGTTTTCCCTTTACCTCCAGGAAAATGACCTGGGCGGCAACAACCTTGACATGACCATTGCAAATTGCTGGATAGACATGGGATATCCCGAGCTTGCAAAGGCAAGGCTGATCAAAATAAATGCAGCCAAACCCCATGCCCCGGCCTATTATCGACTGGCAAAACTAGCTGCAAAAGAAAAAAACTGGGACCAGATGGAAATATTCGCCCAGAAAGCAAGCTTCCTGGATCAGGGCAACCTCAGTTATTACAATTTGTTAACCCGGTCCCTGATCAACCAGAGAAAATACACCCATGCTGAAGAAGTGGCAACCAAAGCCATTAACCATGCCCCCCCCAAAAATCCCTGGGTTTTCAACAACCGGGCCAATATCAGATGGCGTCTGAAAAAACACGCGCTTGCTGCCGAAGACTGGGAAAAGGCCTTTGCCCTTAAACCCGACCGCAGCGATTTTCCCTATAGAATAGCCCTGGCCCATGAGCAGCAGGGCCAGTTCAAGCAAGCCCTGACCTTTGCCCAAAAAGCCATTGCCCTGGCCCCGGACAACAAAACATACAAAGACCTTGCAAGCCGTCTCAAATAAGCGGGGTCAGACCGAAAGCGCCGATTAAAACCGGTAAAGGATAGAGAATGAAAGAGTCTTATGGTGAAGGTTTAGCAAATCACACCAGCCTCGAGTCATGCGGCAATTGCAGTAATGCAGTGGCTGAAGCGTTGACAGAGGGAAGCACA
>NZ_JAUWQB010000119.1 GCF_030611305.1 Desulfobacula sp.
AAATTATTCTGTTTTCAGCTTAAATTATATGAAAAAAATGAAACTATTTACCCCAGAATAATTGAGCCATGAATCTGTGTGAGATAGTTTGAAAAGCTCTCACAAATTCATAACATCAATTATTCTGAAAGGTACCAGACAGGGTAACAAGATTGTTTAATAAATATTATCAAAATGAACTCTACAAATTAAGGGAGCTTGCCAAAGAATTTTCCAAAGCACATCCTGCTGCAGCTCCCATGTTGGCCAGTGAGTCTGTCGATCCGGATGTTGAACGTCTGCTTGAAGGAACCGCTTTTTTAACTGGTCACCTTCAGCATAAGATTGATGATGATTTCCCGGAAATTATCCACGGGTTAATGGATATTGTCTATCCCCATTATCTGAGACCGGTTCCCTGTACGTCTATTATATCGTTTACACCCAAGCCGTCCCTCATTGAAACAATCAGGGTGCCTTCGGGGACCTATTTGTCTTCAAAAGAAAAGAACGGTATTAAATGCATGTTTCAGACCTGTTTTGATCTTGATGTTCATCCTCTGAGAATTGTGTCAGCCAAAACTCTGGCCAGGGAAAAGGAATATAAAATGTCCCTTTCCTTTCAACTTTCAGGGATTTCTCTGCCGCAGTGGAATCCAGACAGACTGTCTTTTTTCCTTTCCGGAGCATATGCAAAAACATCGGATATCTTTGCGTGTTTTACACAGTTTGTTTCCAAGATTAAAATTATTACGCCAAACAATTCGGAAGCTTATATTCTGCCGGAAGGTGATTTTAAATCCCTTGGTTTTGAAAAAGCCAATTCTCTTTTTTCTTATCCGGCTCAATCTTTCTCCGGTTTTTCCCTTTTACAGGAATATTTTATTTTTCCCCAGAAATTTTTAGTTTTTGAATTATCCGGCTTAAAGAACTGGAAAAATAAACCAGATGGAAATCAGTTTGACATTGTATTTGAATTCAAAGACCCGTCCTTTGATCTTCCAAGTGTGTCGCCTGATAATTTTTCTTTATTTTCGGTTCCAATCATTAATATTTTTCCCTTTGAGGCCGAGCCGGTTGTGATGGATCACACAAAGGAAAAAATCAGGGTACGGCCATCATCCAAGACCGGGACAGGATACCAGATATACAGTGTGGACAAGGTCACAGGGTTCACCCAGGGAAGTGTCAAGCCGATTGAGTATAGGCCCATGGATTATTTTTCATTTGATACCCAGGATCAGTCCTTTTTTAAAGCAATCCGGCAGCTTTCTCCCATTACCAATGCCTATGAAGTTTACCTGAACCTGACCTATGCAAGTCAGAAAAGCGATTATAAACAGGAAACTTTAACCGTGGATCTGACCTGTACAAATGGTCCGGAACCCGAATGGCTCATGCCGGGTGATATTTGTGAGCACACGTCCAATTCACCGGAACTGCTGAATTTTGCTAATATTACCGCACCAACTACAAATGTTGAACCCCCTCTGGAAGGGGATACGCTTTGGCGGCTGCTGTCACATATGTCTTTAAACTTGCTTTCCCTGAAAGATGCGCCAAGTTTTAGAAAAATCCTTCAATTGTATATTTCCCAGAACAGCCGGGACAAGGGAATGGTTGCCGCAAATCTTAAACGGATACAGGGTATTCTGGATTTTAAGATTGAGAATGAGGACCGGCTGATCCGGGGAATGGTTGTCAGAGGGGAAAAGATTACAATTTCCCTGAGCAAGGATGCGTTTGCATCCAAAGGAGATGTTGTGGTATTCGGCGCGGTAATTGATGAATTTTTCAGCAGGTACAGCAGTATTAACAGTTATACGCGATTGATTATTAATGAAACCATTTCAGGAGAATCTTTTTCATGGCTGCCGAGGATCGGGAACAAAAGTTTGAAATAACTGAAAAACTGATCGCAAAGAGTTCTTCTTTTTCCTTTGCCCAGGCAATCCGGCTTTTATTGCATCATGTTTCTTTAAACCGGAAAAATGATTTCAGCAGAAATGATTTTTTAGAAAACCAGATACGAATCAGACCGGAACTCTCTTTAAGGTTTCCGGGAACGGATATTACACAAATAGAAAAAATCGGGGATGAACCACTACAATATCTGATTACAGCCACTTTCCTTGGGCTGTATGGAACGTCCTCTCCTCTCCCGACCTTTTACACGGAAGATCTTATTGAAGAATTTAACAATGATAAATCAATAAAGCGTGACTTTATTGATATCTTAAATTATTCAATTTATCCGATATTTTTTAAAATATGGAGTAAATACAGACTATTTTATAAAATATGTGAAGAAAATGATGAAACCGTCATCAATATGATTTATTGTCTGCTTGGTCTTGAAAACAAGCAGTTGCGGGAACAGATATACAATACTGAAAAATATTTCAGATATACAGGACTGATAATTCAGTTCCCAAGATCTGCAGAGGGGCTTATATCCATCATTGAAGACTGTTTTAATCTGAAAAACCGGATAAAGATTAACCAATGCGTTTTAAGAAAAGTATCCATTCCGGATGATCAGCATTCTTTGTTAGGCATATCATCCTGCACACTGGGACAAGATTCTGTCATAGGGGATGTGATCAATGATATCACAGGAAAGTTTCAGATGGTGATTACGGATGCCAATGCCGATATCCTTCATCTGTTTCTTCCGGATCAACAGCTATTCCTGGAATTAAAACAAATGGTGAATTTTTATGTGAATCAGCCCCTTGAGTGGGAACTGGTTATAGAACTTCAAGAAAACAACATTGAAACGGCACAACCTGGTAATGAAAGGTGGTCAAATTTAGGATGGAATACATGGCTTGTTCCAGAAAACAGTATTCCTGATAAAGTGGAAACAAGATTTTCAGCCATATAAAAAATTATAATTTTAAATAGTAATTTCTATGAACCTATTTTTATAAACAAAGGGAGGGTGACAATGGTTAATGTTGATACAAAATCTTTACTTCTCCATTTAAATGACTTTTGCACAAATACATTACAGGGAGGGGCTGGATTATGCGTTTCCAGAACACACTACGAGGTATCAGTTGAACATTTTTTGCTCAAGCTCTTAGAGGACTCAAGATCTGATCTGTCCATGATATGCCAGCAGTTTGAAATTGAAGCGGGACTATTGCAGAAAAAAATTGAAGCGGCTATTGAAGAATTTAAAACAGGAAATTCAGGTAAGCCTGTTTTCTCCCCAAGGCTTCTCGATCTGTTCCAGGACGGATGGATGATTTCTTCCATTGAGCTTGAAGAAGGCAAAATCAGATCCGGTGGCATTCTGCTGGCACTTTTATCCAGACCGCTTTCCTATATTACAGGAAATTACTCCGATATTTTAAAGAAAATAAACAAAGACACCCTGGTGGAACAATTCTGGGGTATCACCAAAGGCTCTGCTGAAACCCTGTCCACAAAAGAGAAAATTGCAGCAGGGGCTGCTGCCTCTCCTTCCAGGGGAGGTGAAAGTTTTATTGCCCGCTTTTGCAATAATTTCACAGAGAAAGCCGAACAGGGCGGGATCGATCCTGTTTTTGGAAGGGATGAAGAGATTCGTCAGATGATTGATGTTCTGGCAAGGCGAAGAAAAAACAACCCTATTTGTGTTGGAGAGCCAGGAGTTGGGAAAACAGCTGTGGTTGAAGGGCTTGCCTTGAGAATTGTCCAGGATGATATTCCTGATGTGCTGAAAAATGTAACCCTGCTTGAACTGGATATGGGGCTTTTGGAAGCTGGAGCAGGCATGAAAGGGGAATTTGAAAACAGGCTCAAAGGAGTGATCAATGAAATAAAATCCTCTGAAACCCCTATTATTTTATTTATTGACGAAGCCCATACCCTTATAGGGGCCGGTGGAAGTGCAGGTGGAGGGGATGCTGCCAATCTTTTAAAACCAGCGCTGGCAAGGGGTGAATTGCGTACTGTTGCGGCCACCACCTGGGGTGAATATAAAAAGTATTTTGAAAAAGACCCGGCACTGGCAAGAAGATTTCAGCCCATAAAGCTTGAAGAACCAAGTGTAAAAGATACAGAACTGATCTTAAGGGGTTTGAAGCCTGGATATGAAGATGCCCATAAAGTCATCATAACAGAAGGTGCTGTAAAAGCTGCTGCTGAATTTTCCGACCGTTATATTACCGGAAGATTTCTTCCTGACAAGGCAATTGATCTTTTGGACACAGGATGTGCCAGGGTAAAAATAAACCTGTCAACCAAACCGCCTGCTCTTGAGGATAAGGAAAGGTCCATCCAGGCTTTTGAAAGAACCAAATCCGCCATGGAACGCGACCGGAACAATAATATGGAATTTGACCCTGATGAGTATGATTTAATCGTAAATTCCATAGCAGAATTTGAATCCCGGGCAAATGAAATCAGACAAAGCTGGGAAGAAGAAAAAGAGGCTGCCCAGATCGTGCTTGATTTGAGAAAAACATTGCAGGATTCCGACAAAAACGATCTTAAAATAGTGGAAGATCTTAAAGCCCGATTGAATGATGCAAATAAAGCGCTGGCCCAAACTCAGGGAGACAACCCTTTGATGCAGCTTGAAGTAAACCCGGATGTTATTGCACAGGTTGTTTCTGACTGGACAGGGGTTCCTTTGGGGAAAATGGTGCAGGATGAGGCAGAAAGTATCCTCAACCTGGAACATCTGTTAAACAACCGTGTTAAGGGTCAGGATCATGCACTTGCTGCAATTGCAGAAGTTATCAGAGCTTCCAAATCAGGGATAAAAAATCCAAATCAGCCCATTGGGGTATTTCTTCTGGCAGGTCCCAGTGGTGTAGGAAAAACTGAAACCGGTCTTGCCATAGCAGAGATTCTTTTTGGCAGTGAAAAAAACAGTGTGACCATAAATATGAGTGAATTCCAGGAAAGCCATACGGTAAGCCGTCTCATCGGATCTCCTCCGGGGTATGTCGGATATGGGGAAGGCGGCATGCTAACAGAAGCCGTCAGGCAAAAACCCTATTCTGTTGTTCTTCTGGATGAAGTGGAAAAAGCCCACCCGGATATATCAAATCTGTTTTACCAGGTGTTTGATAAAGGTATTCTGACAGATGGAGAAGGCAAGGAGATCAATTTTAAAAATACGGTCATAATACTTACCAGTAATCTTGCAACGGATATTATCCAGGAGATGACGGCAGATGAAGAAGAAATTTCAATTGACGCGGTAACTGCTGCCATCAGGCCGATGTTATCAGAATATTTTAAACCTGCACTTCTTGCAAGAATGAATGTACTTCCGTTTATCAGCCTGAGACCTGACGCAATGGCCCTTATTGTTAAATTAAAATTGAATACTGTTAAGAAAACCCTGTTGGCTAATAATAAAATTGTATTTAATTATTCTGACAATGTTATGGAACAGATAACTGCAAGATGTACTGAAGTTGAAACAGGCGCCAGGAACATTGATTACATCTTAAATGCCAACATTTTCCCAAGGATTTCAAGGGAGCTTTTATCAAAAATGAGTTCAGGTGACATGCCTTCTGAAATCCTTCTTGATCTGGATGAAAGTAACGAATTTACAATAGAATTCACTGAATAATTTTTAAAGCAAAAAGGATAACCAAAGGGAGTTATTGATGCAAAAAAAAGTATGGATTACATCCATGTCCAGGGAGAAAAAGCAGATTACAGGTCTGCTTAACCTTACTAAAAAATACGGGCTTGCGCCTGACGGGCATTTCTGGGTGGATGACCTGCAAAAAATGGCGTGGCAGGCGCCATTGGAAAACCTTCTTGCCAAGGATACGGCCCTTTGGGTTATATCCTGTACACAAAAAAATCTTGAATCAGAGTCCGTAAGATATGGATTGTCACTTCTTTGCCTTTCATTACAGCATATAAAGGGAATTGGGTTTCCGATACTATTTGTCTGCCCGGATGAATCATTAAAGATAGAAGATCTGCCAACTCCATTCAGGGGATGTGACATCATCAAATCAGATAATAAATCTCTGGCTGCCAAGATGACAGCAAAGGCAAACACACCGGTTAAAAAAATCTCCACTGAATACAGGATCAATATCCATGCCAACCAGGGCTATGGCATCTGGTTTGAATTAGGCCCTGCAAAGGGGACAACATGGAATGGTGTGTTGGCAGGTGGCTTGACATCTGAGGCAAATGCCCATGGAGTGGGACCAAAAGATTCCATTCCCCTGAAAACAATTCTGGAATATCAGATGCAGGGGCTCAAACTGGAATCAGGCAAAGATCACTACACAGCCTGGGCTGTAAAAAATATCATTGATGAAAATCAATCCTATTATGTAAGATTTACAGATATTCCCGGCAGTATATTATTTGGTCAACTGCCGGATGAGGAAGATGAGGCTGATTTTCATTTATTAACGCTTGTATGAACTGTTATATTTTGGCTTGATGAATACAAAATTTACAATTGAGATTCACCGGAAGAATCACAACTTAAATTATGGGGTGAAAAAATGTCCTTATTAACCCAAAAAAAATTTTCTTTTATCTCCAGGGGAATGGATAAAAAAACATTTACAGTTGTCAGCTTTAAAGGTTTTGAAGCGATTTCCAAGCCCTATAAGTTTGAAATATTACTGGTTTCTGAAACTACGGATATTGACCCCTTAGAGGTTTTGCAAAATCCTGCCATATTTACCATCCATCGGGATGATGAAGAAGATGTGGAATTTAACGGCATTCTGATGCAGTTTGAAGAGACTCAAGAATATGACGGCTATCTTTTTTTCAGGGCTGTTCTTTCACCCAAGGTCTGGTGGCTTTCCCTGACCCATCACAACCAGGTGTTTCTGGAGTTATCTGTTCCGGATATTATGGAAAGTGCCTTAAAAGATGGCGGACTGAAATCGGGAATTGATTTTTTATTTGATTTGAAGAATACTTATCCGCCACTTGAATATGTCTGTCAGTATGATGAGTCTCATTTTGATTTTGTTTCCAGGTGGGCTGAACGGGAAGGGATATACTACTTTTTTGAACAAACTCCCAGTGGAGAAAAAGTTATTTTCACTGACGATAAAGTCGAACACAAAGATTTGCTGTTAGGTAAAGATCTTATTTACCTGCCACAGTCAGGGCTTGATTCGCTTCACACAAAGGAAGTGATTAAAAATTTTTTCTGTAGGCACAATATGTTGCCTCAACGGGTATATTTAAAGGACTATAATTATCTTAAACCATCCCTTGCTGTAGAGGGCATTGCGGATGTGGATGAAAACGGTAGGGGTGAAAACTATATCTATGGTGAACATTTTGATACGGTTAAGGAGGGGAATCGGCTGGCTAAAATAAGAGCGGAAGCTCTTCTGTGCAGGAAATCAATTTTTCACGGAGAAAGTTCTGTTCCATATGTCGTACCTGGATATACCTTTGATCTCAACGACCATTACAAGGATATATACAATAGAAAATACCTGGTAAGCGATGTTACCCATGAAGGGCATCAGGCAGGGTATCTTATTTCCGGAATAAGTACGGTATTGGAACCCAGAGATGAGCAGATGTTCTACTCAAACACCTTTACGGCTATCTACTCAGATGCACAGTTCAGGGCAGAGCATTTAACCCAGAAACCCAAAATATCCGGTACCATAAATGCAAAAATTGATGCAGCAGCCAGCGGAGAACATGCTGAGCTGGATGAGTATGGAAGATACAAAGTGATTCTCCCCTTTGACAAGAGCGGTAGATTTGGCGGTAAGGCCTCAGCTTTTTTTAGAATGATGCAGCCCTCATCTGGCCAGAACCAGGGGATGCATTTTCCTTTGCATAGAGGAACAGAAGTACTTCTTACATTTATTGACGGTAATCCGGACCGTCCGGTAATTGCTGGAGCCATACCAAATCCTGAAACATCAAGCCCTGTTACTGATAAAAATCAAAAAAAGTCAATAATAAAAACTGGTAAGAGCCCTATGATTCCATCAACTACCGGCGCCTCTTTTATAGATGTAAGAGCAGGCAAGCCGACAATGGCCAAAAACAATTATATTGAGTTTGATGATGGAGATCCTAATTATATCAAAATTCATTCCCCAGGGAATTTATGGCTTGAAGCTAAGGACAGCAGATATGGGGAATATCATGCTGAGCCGAGAACTGATGGCGAAACAAAAGAAACAACAGATAAAGATCCTAAAATTGGTGATTTACTTGCACACTTCGAAACTGATTACAATCCTAGCGGTATGCTTCATAGACAAGAATTGACGGCGCAAACTAATTTTAACCCAAGTTCGTCAAAACAAATTACAGACACCCGTCGGTAGGGAGTCGGTCACTATTTATGGTCACTACTCATTTCGCATTGTATAACTTCCTTGGAAGGG
>NZ_JAUWQB010000035.1 GCF_030611305.1 Desulfobacula sp.
CATGAAATCATCAGGGAAACGTTTTGCCTGCCTTTTTACCGCCTGGTTCAACACCCTGGTTTCAACTTCATAAAGCATTGCAAGGTCTCTATCAAGCATGACCTTTGTTCCCCTGATATGATAAATTCTCGTTGTTATTTGTTCTATTGTGGCAACACTATTTTCAATCATATTGTCTCCAACTTGAGGTGCCAATTTGTGACCTCAAGATTTAAATCGTTTTATTGGAGGTCACAATTTGTGATATCAAGATTAATATTTCTTGATTGGAGGTGGCAATTTGTGACCTCCAATTTATGAATTCATTTTTTGTGTCGGATATTAACAACTTTCTTTTCCTGTTTGGCATCTTTTTGTTGTTTGAAGATATCATCAATCTGACCAGCGCCACTCTTTAAAGCATCATCCCTTAAATGTGCATATCTCTGCGTCATTTTGGGTGATTTATGAGTCATAAGCTTTTGCAATACATACATATTAACTTTGCCGGAAGATGCAAGCATTGAAGCATAAACATGCCTTAAACCATGCATGGGGCGGAAGTCGTCTGGCAAGCCCGCATTCTTTCTTATTCTTCTTCCTGCAACACCGGTTGTGGTTCTCATGCCGCCATCACGCCCGGGGAAAACATAAGGGCTTTTTGACCGGGTGATACTACTTAACAAGTTCCTGGCCATATCGTTTATGGGTATTTTCTGATCCGGCCCGCCTTTGGGATCTGCAAGCAATATAAATCCAGTATCAAGATTTACATTCTTCCATTGAAGCTTGAACATTTCCCCACGCCGCATGCCCGTGTAAAGGGCCATTTTCATCATGTTACCCACGTCAAGGTTCTCCCAAAGAATCAATCCTTCTATTGATACTCCATTCAAGTCGCTGTATTTCAAGTTCAGGGACCTTATATTGTTGAAAGACATTTTTCCAACCAGATACTGCCTTTTGAACAGTATCAATTATCTGACTGGCCGTTTCAATGTTATGGGCGGCAGCCATACTTTGAAGTGTTTTTCTGCCTGGTGGCAGAAAGTCGGCTCCGGACGGGAAAGATAATGAATGCTCTCTTTTTTCGTATATATCCGGCAGCACATCATATACTGGTGACAGGCAGTAGCCGGATTTTTTATGGAGCATACAAAAGTTTTTAAGGTGATCATCCGTATTTCCGATTGCCACATTAAAAATCATCTGGCGGAATAAGAAGGGGACATCAATCGAAGGTTGATAACTATGGGCTTTCACCACATCAAACATATCATTATAACTTAAGAAATAATATCCTTGAGCCTGCAATAAGGTTTGCATACTGATCATATGATATCGACCACCATGACCTGAAATATCGAACCGCCTCACCAATAATGCCCTTTTTTTGCCTATATCCCGGATTTCAAATTCAGGAACAGGCAATCCAGAGCGCTTCGCCAATTCAAGCGTAGCAGCTTCAATAGACTCCACATGAAAGGTATCATTATGCCGGGGGAACTTTGCAATCCAAAGAGATCCCGTCTCTTTTCGGCAAAGGGCTTTTGGTCTTGCACCGCCAGGACTGCTTCCGCTTTGATATAACAATTGCAATTCTTCCTCATCTAAAGGCAATCCTGATTCGTATCGTGAAGTCGCATTCAAAAGGGTTCCCAAATCTTTTATGCCGGCTGAAGGATCTAGTTTAGCAGGTCTATCCTGTTTCGATTCAAAGGACAGGGCTCCTAATCCATTTGACCCCAAAATTTCAAGCAACCTCGGGATGGTCTGTTCGCCCCTTCCAAGCTTTGCTTTTTTAATCAAAAGATTTCTGCCCCAGTCATCGGGCAGAGCATCTTCAAAAACTGCATGCACCCCTTCCGGTCTATTTGTCTGGAATTCTTTTGAGCTTAAAGGCAGATTCACTGGATCTAAAGGGAAAGCAAGCGGGTGTTTAAGATACTCTGGGGCATATCGGAAAGCACCCTGTATGATTCCTCTGGGATCAGGCCGGGTGGTGACAATTTCACCGCAAGACAATGTTTTATTGCTGGGAAGCGTAACGTTGACAAGCAATCGGATCATTCTATTTTTGCCTTCGTACCCGTTGCCGGGTTTTTGTTTTTTCTAAAACCTCATATCTTTCGAACAACGATTCTCTGGGTGCTATCAATTTTTCAAAATCATCCAGTTTGCCAAGCATGGATAAAGCTTTAACCCATGTGCCGATTGATATGGAAGGATTTCCCTGTTCCATTTTGTAAAGGGTTGGAATGGATACCCCGATCCTGAATGCAAACTCTTTTTGTGGATCATTTAATTCTAACCTGGCGCTTTTCAGACGCTGCCCCAGTTTTTTCAAGATTTCATTTTCTTTAACATTAATCATATTTTGTTTTATCGCATGAATTTAACATTAAAGCAAATTATATTTGGGGTCAAAGGGATCGGGGTCAGGCTTCGCTTATTGTGGTTATTGCATTATGGATATATGCATGGTATTTAAATAATTATGTCAAGGAAACCTCGCATACACTACCCTGGAGCAATTTATCACGTAATGCTCAGGGGGAACGCAAAACAGACTATTTTTCATGGGGATGAAGAATACCGGTATTTTGAAGATATCCTGGCCCAGGGATTGGAGCAATACTCGCTTATGCTGTATGCATACTGCTGGATGAAAAATCATGTTCATATGGCGTTGCAGGTCACAGACAAACCACTTTCAAAACTGATGCAAAATATTTCCCAGCGATATACATACTGGCTCAATAAGCGGCATGATCGGGTCGGGCACCTGTTCCAGGGGCGGTACAAAGCCATTCTTGTGGACAAAGATGGTTATTTGTCAGAGCTGATCCGCTATATTCATCTTAACCCGGTACGAGCTAATCTGGTAAGTGATGCCATTGATTATCCTATGAGCAGCCATGCTGCCTATGCCGGGCGTGTGAAATCACCCTGCTGGTTAAGCGTTGATCAGGGTCTGGGACAATTTGGCAAAACCAAATCTTCTGCACAAGCTTCGTATTTGCATTTTATGGGACAAATCACAGAGGAAGAACTTCTGGAGCAGCTCCGCCATGGCACCAAGCAGGGACGGATACTCGGCAATGAAGATTTTATTAAAGTTACACTCAAACAAAACAAAGAAAAGGTTTCAGCACAGATTACAATTGAGCAGATAGTGGATGTAGTGGCACAGGCTTACCAAGTTTCACCTCGGGAAATGACAAGTGCCAGTCGTGCGAGAAATCTGGCAGAAGCAAGAGCAATGACTGCAATGATCGGCATGGATCATTGCGATTATTTGCTGTCAAATTTTGCACTATACTTTAACCGGAATATGCCATCAATGAGCAAGCTGGTCAGGGATGTACGTACCCGCCTTACAAAAAGCCAGTCAATGCATGAGAGAATGGAGCATATCAAAGATCAAATAACCACAATAAGCGAAGCCTGACCCCCTATATATCTTGACCCCCTATATATCTATTTATAAATAATTCAATATATTGTATAAGACAAAAAAGTTTTCGTTTAATTTTCGGAGGTTAAAACATGAAACCGGTTGTGGCCCTTCTGGGCAGACCTAATGTGGGGAAATCCACACTGTTTAACAGGATTATACGCTCAAGACAGGCGCTTGTTGATGATTTTCCGGGTGTGACAAGGGATAGACACTATGCTGATGCACTATGGGATGATATTGAGTTTACCGTGATCGATACGGGTGGGTTTTTAAGTTCGGATGATGATTATTTTGCCTCCCAGATTAAAGAGCAGTTGACAGTTGCAGCTGATCAGGCAGATGTCCTCATATTCATCATGGATGGCCGGGCAGGATTGTCACCCTATGACCGGGAGCTGGCTGATTTTTTACGCAGGATGTCCAAGCCGGTGTTTTATCTGATCAATAAAATAGAAAGCACCAAACAATATGATGAGCTTTCAGAGTTTTATTCATTGGGCATTGATCAGTTTTATAAGATTTCAGCAGAACACGGTATTGGTGTGGGTGATTTTTTAGATGATCTTATGGAAGCTCTGCCGGAATATGAGCAGGACGACGACGACGATGAATCCCTGATTAAAATTGCCATTGTCGGCCGGCCCAATGTGGGGAAATCTTCCCTTGCCAACAGGCTGTTTGGCGAACAGCGCCTGGTGGTCGATGAAAAGGCCGGTACCACACGGGATGCCATAGAACTCAGCGTTGAGCATAGAGGCAGGCAGTTTATCCTTGTGGATACGGCAGGTATCCGGCGTAAGGGCAAGGTCACTCAGAAAATTGAAAAATTTTCCATCCTGAAAGCATTGAAAACTCTTGATGAATGTGATGTGGCGTTAATTTTGATCGATTCGGATGAAGGGATTACAGATCAGGATATTACCATTGCAGGATATGCTGAGGACAGAGGATGTGGCGCCCTGTTCCTGTTAAACAAGTGGGATCTTCTGGATAAAGAACGAAAAAATATTAAAAAATATATGAAAGAATTAAGGGATAAGTCAAAATTTCTGTCCTACGCACCTGCCATGACGGTTTCGGCCCTTACCGGACAGAGATGCCATAAGATTCTGGATGAAGTGGTCAAAATTTATAAAGAATATTGTCACAGAATTAACACTGGTGTTCTGAATCGGATTATCGAGGATGCGGTTTACAGGACAGAGCCCTCTTTGCATAAAGGAAAAAGATTAAAGTTTTTTTACTCCACACAGGTAGCGACAAAACCGCCGTGCTTTGTCTGCTTTGTCAATTTTTCAAAAGCGGTTCATTTTTCCTATAAGCGATACCTGATCAATCAGTTAAGGCAGATGATTCCTTTGGAAAAAACGCCTATTAAACTCTATTTCAGAGAAAAAACAGGCAAGATTAAATTTTCCGGAAATTCAAAAGAAGACCAAAGAATTTTTCAGAAAAAGAAGAGACAGATGACCAAAAAACAAAAGCTGCGCAAAGAACAGAGCCAGAGAAAAAGAAAAAGGGATATGGACAACGCTTAAATAGAATGGATCTTTTTGAATCTCATAAACCCCTGGATAAATCCTTATCCCGTCCTCTGGCTGACAGAATGCGCCCCAGAACTCTTGATGAGCTTGTGGGCCAGGAACATCTGACAGCCAAAGGAAGCCTTCTTCAAAAGGCCATTGAAGACGACAGGGTGTTTTCCATTCTTCTCTGGGGGCCGCCTGGATGCGGCAAGACAACCCTGGCAGGAATTATTGCCAATGAAACAAAATCAGAATTTGTAAAAATATCTGCTGTTCTGTCCGGGGTTAAAGATATCCGTCAGATTATCGAACAGGCCAAAAAAAGCCGGGCGTTGTATCAAAAACGAACCATTCTTTTTGTGGATGAAATCCACAGGTTCAATAAAGCCCAGCAGGACGCCTTTCTCCATCATGTGGAAAAAGGGCTGATTATTCTTGTGGGGGCCACCACGGAAAATCCTTCCTTTGAAGTCATTCCCGCCCTGGTATCCCGATGCAGGGTATTTACCCTTAAAAGTCTTGAAAAAGAAAGCATCTTAATTATTTTAAACCGGGCATTGACAGATCCGGAAAACGGTCTGGATCTTAAGAAAAACAGGCTGTCCCATGATGCATTGGAGCACATGGCAAGGGTGTCTGACGGCGATGCCCGGATTGCTCTGATCAATCTTGAGACGGCAATGCTTCATTTTGCTCAAAAAAAACAGATTAATGTTCAGGATATTGAGACAGCCATCGAAAAAAAATCATTATTATATGATAAGGCGGGCGAGGAACATTTTAATCTGATTTCTGCATTTATTAAGAGCATGCGGGGCAGTGACCCGGATGCAGCGGCTTACTGGCTTGAACGTATGCTCATGGCGGGAGATGATCCGTATTACATGCTCAGAAGAATGATCCGGTTTGCTACAGAAGATATTGGCATGGCTGATCCGGGAGCGCTGACCATGGCCTTGAATGCCAGTGAATCTTTCCGGATTTTAGGCCACCCGGAAGGGGACGCCGTGCTCTTTCAGGCAGCCAT
Source organism: Desulfobacula sp. (assembly GCF_030611305.1). Taxonomy (GTDB): domain Bacteria; phylum Desulfobacterota; class Desulfobacteria; order Desulfobacterales; family Desulfobacteraceae; genus Desulfobacula. Next base: position 5,993 of record NZ_JAUWQB010000035.1, read on the forward strand.
CTATCTTGCAACCGCTCCCAAGAGCAATGCAGTTTATACAGCGCATAAACAGGTAAAAAAGACGATTCAAAAAATTGGTTATTCACCGGTTCCGCTTCATATCAGGAATGCCCCGACAAAGTTGATGAAAGATTTGGATTACGGTAAAGGGTACAAGTATGCCCATGATTATAAGGATGCCTATATCCCTCAGTCCTATCTTCCGGACGATCTTGGGCAGCAACGGTTTTATTTTCCAACGGATCGGGGATACGAGAAGACCGTAAAACATCGGATAGAGGCCTGGATAAAATTAAAAAAGAAAATAGATAAACAGCCCTGATATGTATTGACCGGATGCTTTCCAATGAATCAGTTAAGGGACTGCCTGAAATGCATGATTCTGCCAAGGGCCAGATCGTATTCGTTCCAGTCATCAAGATACGAGCTTAAGGCCTCCCTGTAATGGTGGGATGCTTTTTCCCTGTTTTGATCTCCTTCTGCCCACAAGCCCAGCGCCGTGTGCAGGGTAATTAATTTTTCAGGTTTCTTCCCGGAAAGTTTAATCAGCTTACTTTCTTTTATTTTGGAAACAAGGTGTTTGCTGATAATGCTGTACCAGGGGTTATGAATTTCGTTTGAAAATTTCGTTAAGTGTTCCATTGATTCGGATCGTCTTCCCATGATATTCAGCATTTCTCCTTTTAATAATCCCAGACTGAGGCTTAAGGCAGATTCACGGGTGGGTTGCTTAAAATAGGCATCAATAAAGTCAATTGCCTTTTGCCATTCACTGTTCGTGGCATGGTAAAAAGCGATTCTTCCGACAATGGTCCTGTTTTCCGGCGCCAGTTCAAGAAGTTTGATATAGCGTTGGATTTTTTTTTCATGGCTCAATTTGTCCGACTCAAACTCGTTAATCAATGCCGCCATCGTTGCCCTGTGTCCGACTGCCTGCTTTCTGTATTCTCTGGCTTTCTGCCGGAATGCTTCAACATCCTTTTTGTGCGGTTGTTTATCTTCCAGATATGCCGCATGCTCTTCCTGGATACGATTCAGCCTTGAAAAAGAAAGAAAATAAACCCAATTATTGATACCGGCACTTAGAATAGATTGTTTAAACATTTTTCGGGCAGTGTCCAATTCATTATTTTTTTCTGAAATAAGCCCTTCGATAAACAGTCTCCAGCTTTTTTCGTCCCGGTTTTCATATTCAATAAATCCGGGGCTCATTCTTTTTTTATTTTTTAATACTTTTGCAAGATAACCTAAAAATTCATCCCCTTCATACCAGTCCATAGTAAAAAAGCTTTTTGTAAGGCCATTGGTTTTTTCACGGGTTTTTATCCAGTCGATAATATAGAGCATTAGCCTGGATGTTGTGTTTTCCTGTTCGATCAAGGAAATGGTTTTAAAAAAATGCCTGCTCTTATCAAGATTCCCGGTACAATAATTCAGCATTCCTGCTGAAAACAGCAGGACAGGGTCTTTGCTTGTTTTAAGCATGGTTTCACATAGATCGGCAGCTTCCTTGAATTTATTTTCAACCGCAAGGCTGGTAATCTGTTCAAGTTTGGAGTTCAAAGAAAAATCAAGAACCCCATCCCAATGGGGTTGGCCTGTTTTAATCGATTCAATAAACTTTGCCGGTCTTGAAATGGGCAGTATGAGTCCAAAATCTGATAAGGGCGTGGTAACCTTAAAATATTCACTTATCTGATCTGTCACCACTCCGGATGCAATCCCGATGACACGGCCTTTGTCATTGATAGCAGGCCCCCCGCTGTTTCCTTTATAAATCGAGGAGTCCACCTGGATGATTTCTCTGGATGTTCTTCTGACATGCCCCCTGGTAATACTTGTATTAATATGGTCATCCTGAGTACGGTTTCCTAAGGGGAATCCTAAGATTACCACAGGTGAGAGGCGCTGGATATCATCGGAAGCAATTGTTGTTTCAAGGGGTAAAGGTTTCAGGCTGGAAGGCAGCGCATCTATCTTTAAAACCGCAAAATCATTTTTAAACGGAGACTTTATTATTTCGCCGGTTTTTACAGAAGACCTTGGAACCCCGGCGATCCTCAGGTTGCCTTCGCCACCAGTGCTGTATGCGGATGAAAGATAATAAGAATCCGATAATTCCCTGCTGTTTCTTAGTGCCGGCAAACGGTTAAACGCTTTTTCTCCTTCAAACCACAAAAACATCCTGTAATCAAAATTAAAGGTTTTTTTAAAAATGGCATACCGGTTATAAACCTGGAAAAGGGAGATGTCATCAAGCCATGGACAGGCGACATGACGATTGGTTAAAAGATATCCGTTGCTGTCCACCAGAAAGGCCGTGCCCTCCACCTTATTTTTATATATAATTTGTTGGGTATCAGACAGCCAGTATTCCACCAGAAGAAATGCAACAGAACTGGCATAGGATTCAACAAAATTAGAAAGTACCACTTCTTTTTTGTTTTTATCAAAATTGACATACAGCCATGAGATGGCACCAAAGGCAATGATTCCCATAATAATAAAAATCAGCAGGACCACCACCTTTTTAAACCACCGTAATTCTTTGAGCAGCCCGGTTTTTTTTATATATGATGATGGCTTCCGGTCTGAATAAGGCAGCCGGTCTAAAATACGTGATAATGCAGACACCACTTTGCCCATGGTTTGAGGACGCAGGTCCGGGTCGTCCGACAGCATGATTTTGATCAGGACAGCAAGTTCAGGGTCAAGGCCTTTCAGTTCATCAACCTTTGAGGAAAAGTCTTTCAGGTTGTGGTCTGCGGTTAAAAGTTCAATAAATATTTTTCCAAGAGACCAGATACCGCTTTTAAAATCAATGGCCCTCTGGTTGATGATGTCAGGATGGCATTCAAGCAGTTTTTGCAGCATGGGACCATGGTGGGTTGCCCTTGCATTCAGAAACCTGGAAAGCTTATAGTTGATTTTTATATGGAGATTTTTTGCTTTTTCTTTGGGGATCAGGATATCATCAAGAATCAGGTAGGGCATAAAATGATCAGCTTTATGTAACATATCAAGTACGGATGCGATATTGTGAAAAAGGGTGACCACCCGGCGCTGGTCATTCAACAGATCCGACATAAAGATAGACCCCCAATCGCTTGCATCGACCCATTCACTGACCCTGTACCAGAGCCCTTTACTGCTTTTTTTGATGGCATAATGCTGAACAAAATGCTCGGAAGGCAGTTTGTTCAGCTCCTTAAGCTCTGCCATGAGCCGATGGGCAATGCGGGTATCTACGCCGGATGTTTCTGTGAATAATCTGATGGATACCGGCTTTTCATCCTGGCTTTTTACGGCTTTGCAAACAAGGGAGGAGCGGCCTTCATGAATGATAGCCAAAATCCTGTAGTCATCAATATATTTTATACCGCCTACAATATGGCTGCCGCAGGCCGGGCACATTGTAATTTTTTGAGAGAGAATTTGTCCGCATGATTTACATTGTTTCATAATTGGAACTCTTTATCGATTTTTTAAGTTTGCATGAAGGGTAATTGCAAACTTGAGTTAGCCATCATAAAGATGCGGTATTTTTCTATTTATAATAGGGTGGTTACCAAAGATAGTCAAGAAAAAGGCAAGGTTAGAAAGAGCCAGAGATCTGGCGGATCAAATTTATTTCTTGACAGTCTGTGAGAATCGTTCTATTCAGTATTAAGAAAAAAATATTTGTGCGGGAGCATGATTGTCATGCTGAGAGGGGTTTGCCCGACCGTTCATAACCTGATCCGGATAATGCCGGCGGAGGGAACGAATTTATTATTAACCACCCTCTGACGATCAGATGTTTTCGTTCAGAAGATGGTTTTTTTATTTTGGAGATGAGACAATGAAGCCAAAGATTTTTTTGATTATAGTATGCTTAGTACTGATCAGCCTTTTTGCCTGCTCAAAAGAAGACCAAGATCAGGATGAAGCACAAACGACAATAACTGAGACTCAAACTGTAACTATTATGACCCATGACAGTTTCAGTGTCAGCAAAGAGGTTGTCTCAAAGTTTGAAGCCAGGTTTCATGCAAAAATTATCATTCTGAAATCGGGAGACGCGGGAGAAGCGCTTAACAAGGCGATTTTATCGAAGAACAATCCCCTTGCAGACATTTTTTACGGGGTGGACAATACGTTTTTAAGCCGGGCACTGGATGCCCAAATATTTGTCCCTTACGCACCTTTGCACCTGGATGCGGTTGATCCGGTATTGAGGCTGGACGCCTCAAACAGGCTTGTTCCGGTGGATTTTGGAGATGTCTGTTTAAATTATGATATTAAGTGGTTTAAGGAGAAGAATAAAGTGCCTCCCGCCATGCTGGAAGATTTAATTAAACCTGCATATAAAGGGTTAACCGTTGTTGAAAATCCTGCAACATCTTCTCCGGGACTGGCGTTTTTGCTGGCAACCATCAGCCGGTTCGGTCAGGACGGGTATATTGATTACTGGCAAAAACTTAAAGCCAATGAGGTTCTTGTGACCAATGGCTGGAAAGAAGCCTATTGGGGAAAATTTACTGCAGCATCGGATGGGGATAAACCCATTGTAGTCAGTTATGCATCAAGCCCGGCTGCTGAAGTCTTTTTTTCAGAAACAAAAATTGATGAAGCCCCTACAGGCATAGTGATTGAAAACGGATCTGCATTCAGACAGATTGAGTTTGCAGGGATTTTAAAAGGGACTTCCAACATGGAACTTGCAAAAAAAACCATGGACTTTATCCTGTCAAAAGATTTCCAGGAAGATATACCCTTGCAGATGTTTGTCTTTCCGGCAAACAAAACTGCCGAACTGCCGGATGTATTTAAAAAACATGCCGGTATAACAAAGGAACCGGCATTTTTGGATCCCCAATTAATCGACACCAAAAGGGATGTCTGGATCAGGGAATGGACAGAAGAAGTACTCCAATAAAAAAAAGGTTGCATATTCACCCCTATGCTCTGGCCGGCCTGGTTCCGGCCTGCTTTTTCCTGCTTTTTTATTTTTATCCCTTGTCCGGGATTTTTTTGAAAAGCTTTTTCCAAAAAGGAAAGATAGATCTCTTTTTTCTGGATCAGGTCTTCGCCTCATCAAGGATGCTAAAAATCATTTGGTTTACCTTATGGCAGGCAGGGCTTTCAACTTTATTAACTCTTATTTGCGCGCTGCCCTGCGCCTTTGTCCTGTCCCATTATGCATTTAAAGGGAAAAAAATAATTAAAATTCTGGCTTCAATTCCATTTGTCCTCCCTGCAATTGTTGTGGCGACAGCACTTCAGGCTTGCTTTGGGAAAAATGGAATTTTTTTTGGGTTAAAGCTTGAACATCCGCTGGCATTAATCCTTCTGGCCCATGTCTTTTATAATTTTTCGGTGATGCTAAGGATTATTACAGGGTTCTGGTCTTCTCTCCAGGGTCGGATCAGAGAAGCTGCCATGGTGCTGGGGGCCAGTCCTGTACAGGTATTTTTAACCATTACCCTGCCGTTATTAAAACCCGCCATATTTGCAGCGTCAACTCTGGTGTTTATTTTTTGTTTTTCCAGCTTTGGGATTATTCTGATTCTCGGGGGGCCTGGATTTTCTACGATTGAAGCAGAAATATACAGACAGGCCGCACATTTGTTTAACCTTCCCTTGGCATCTTTTCTGTCTTTAATTCAAATCGGGTTTACCTTTGCCTTGATGTGGATCTATACCTCGTTTACAAAAAGAGCCGCCAGATTTTCTCCTGATGCTGAACAGGCGAATCTTAGAAAACCGGTTCACCTGTGGGAAAAAATGATCATTGCAAGTGTTATCATTTTTATCATCCTGTTGTGTGTTGTCCCGTTACTGGCACTTGTGATGAAGTCGTTGATCCATAACAATCAATTGTCATTTATTTTTTATAAAGCGCTGTTTGAGAATACGTCAGACTCCATATTCTATATCCCGCCGGTTCATGCCATCAAATATTCTTTTCTGTTTGCAGGATCAGCCTTGGTGATCGCCGTTATCACGGGCGTGTGTGCTGCATTTTTTATCCGGTTCTGTGACCGGAAGATAGACAATAGATTGACATCATTTTTTGATCCCATTTTCATGCTGCCCTTATCCACTTCTGCTGTTACATTAGGGTTTGGGATTATTATAACCCTTGATAAACCGCCATTAAATTTAAGAACTTCCATTTTTTTAATTCCCATTGCCCATGCCCTGGTCGGGTTCCCATTTGTCTTAAGATCAATCCTGCCGGCGTTAAGGTCGATTCCTGAACAGCTTACTGATGCTGCATCCATGCTGGGGGCATCCCCCTTGAAAATATTTAAGGCGATTGATCTGCCGCTTATTTCAAAGGCTCTTGTGGCCGGTGCAATCTTTGCGTTTACCATCAGCCTGGGGGAGTTCGGGGCAACTATTTTTACTGCAAGGCCTGAAACACCCACCATTCCGGTTGCTATTTACAGATTTCTGGGTCAGCCGGGAGCCATGAATTATGGACAGGCCATGGCCATTTCAACCATATTAATGATAGTGACGGCAATCGGTTTTGTTTTGATTGAAAATTTTAGAATAGGAAAATCAGAAGGATTCTAATGGAAAACGAACTTGTCCTTGAATATATCAATAAAAAATTTGATGATGGAAGTCTTATTCTGAAAGACATTAATTTAAGATTACAGCCGGGTACGAAACTGTCTGTCCTTGGCCCATCCGGAAGTGGAAAAACCACATTATTGAGACTCATCGCCGGGCTGGAAAATCCAGATTCAGGCACTATTCTGTTTAACGGACAGCCAATGAATGACTGCCCTGCCCATAAAAGAAATTTTGGTATGATGTTTCAGGAATTTGCCCTGTTTCCCCATCTGAATGTGTTTAATAATATTGCTTTTGGCCTGAAAATGAAAGGCATGGATAAAGCAGGAATAGCATCACGGGTCAAAGAGATGCTTTCGCTGACAGGCCTTGAAGGCTTTGGAACTCGACATATCGATGATCTCTCCGGCGGTGAACGCCAGAGGGTGGCCTTGGCCAGAACACTGGCTCCCCAGCCAGGCTTGCTGATGTTGGACGAACCCTTAAGCTCCCTTGACAGGATATTAAGAAAACGTCTTTTAAAAGAACTGACAGATATTATTTCAGAGCTCAACATCACAACGATTTTTGTCACCCATGACCATGAAGAAGCTTTTGCCGCAGGCGATATGATTATTATCATGAAGCAAGGGGAAATTGAGCAGAAAGGCACACCTGATGAACTTGTCCAAACCCCGAAAAATGAATGGGTTAAAGAATTTTTAGGACTTTAGAATCGGAAATTATTATGCCAAATCGGCAATATTCATATTTATGGAAGAATCAAAGCGAATATTTACTTTTTGTCCAACCCTGTTTTTTAATGTGAGCTGTTTAAAGATATCCGGATGGTTTTGTGTTCTGGCGATAAATCTGAAATTGTCCCGGGTTTTTCCATAAAGCACAGCATAAGAGGGCCTCTGATCCAATGAATAGATAATAGTATAGGTTTCAATGGTTCCAGGACCGTTGACCTGATGTTTGATTATTATTGGATCATCTCCGGTAAAACAATCTTTCTGATCTGTTACATCATGGTCTTTGAATTCACCCTTTGAAGGCTCAGACCCATAGACGCCGGCCGCATGTTTATGCATAAACCAGCCAAGGGCCGTGACAAGGCCGTTTGATTTTTCTCCAATGGAAATCTTTTCAGCAAGGGTTGCCACCCCGTGGAGGCTGTAATTATTACCAGGTCCTCCAAAAAAGCTAAGTCCTCCGGTCAGGGTGAGTGATCTGGGGTCGTCCTCTTTTATCCCGATCATTTTTTTTGCTATGGAAACAGCACAGGGAAAACATGAATAAAGATCAAAACAATCCAGGCTTTCCAAGGGCACGCAGGATCTTGCCAATGCTTTTTCAACAGCGACTTTTAAAGGCGGGCTTGATGTGAAGTCAGATTTTTCAATCATAAAGCGCTGCCGGTCTTGAGCATACCCTCCGCCAAGGAAATAGACGATTTGCCGCCCCTTTTGGGAATATTTTTTAGCTGTCTCTTCTGACATTAATATTATTGCCGCACCCTGATCAACAGTAACAAATGAATTCATGAACTTGGTATAGGGGAAGGCAACGGGCCTGTTGGTCGGGCCGGGTGTGATGATTTCTCCGGGGGATTTCATGGATTTCGTCCAGGCATAGGGATGATCCACAGCCGTCTTGCTGAATTCAGACCACATCTTTCCGATTTTCATCAGGTAAGGTTGCAGATCCAGGCCGGATGCGGCCCATAGTGCAGTCTCAAAAAGCGGGAACCCCTGTATGGGATGTTCAATACCATGTTGATTTTCCAAAGGGGTAGAACCGATAAGATCATCTCCGGTATAATCTTCTGGTATGCCCCTGAACAAGGCGTTTTCAACTCTTTTTGAATTTTTATCTCTTTGAACGTAGGCTTCAGCGCCCACAACAAGAACAGAATCCAGTTCATTGCGGGCAATCATGCCGGCAGCGATGTTGATCATCGTCTGGGGAGAGTTACCGCCAATCCCGGAAACATGGGTGAATTTTGGTGCTGCACCCAATTTTTGGGCAAGCTGTCTGGCAGGCGATGTGTAGTAGTGGCTTAATGTCCGGACGACCATGATTCCGTCCAGATCAGTCAGAACCTTCCCTGACTCCATCCTTTCAGCGGCTCTTTGGGATGCTTTGCTCATCAATCCCATGGGATCCTGCGGCGTTCTATTCAATTCTTTCGGCTGAGTGATCTGGCCCCATCCCGCAACAGCAACTCTTCGTTCCATAGCAAAAGAAATCCTTATTCAAAATCAGGTTTGTACAAGTGTTGCGTAAAATATATGATTTGTCAACTTTAATGGATACCACCATTCTTTGTGTTGTTATGATCACCTTTTTTTGATATTTGCTCTGATATAAATAATATTAGCCCGTTTTGTTGACTAATAATTGTTATACGGAAAATAAAAATTCAAACCGCAGAAGGAAACAGGGAATATGGGAAAACCGGTATTGTTTGAAACTAAAGAAGGAATAGCGATGATTACTTTGAATCGACCGGAGAAGCGTAACGCCATTAACCGGGAACTTCTAATACATCTTTATAATTACCTTGATGAGGTCTCAAGCAATGATAAGATCCGGGTTGCTATCATCACCGGAAACGGCAAATCATTTTGTGCGGGGCTTGATCTGTCTGTGATTGAAACAGAGAATCTTTTTGATCCCCGCGGCGATGGAAAAGACTTGCCCGATGTCATCGAAGATTGTAAAAAACCCATAATCGGAGCTATCAACGGTCATGCCATCACAGGCGGTTTTGAGATAGCCTTGAACTGTGATTTTCTTATTGCTTCGGAACGCGCTTCTTTTGCTGATACTCATGCAAAAGTGGGGATTCATCCGGGTTGGGGTATGACCCAACTTCTACAGCAGGCAGTGGGTCAGCGAATGGCCAAACAGCTGTCTTTTACCTGTCAATTTATTGGGACTGAAAAGGCCATGCAATGCGGTCTTGTAAATGAGGTGGTTCCTCATGAGGAACTTATACCCCGCGCTAAACAGATATCAACAGAAATCTGCGCTGTAAATCAGGAGATGCTGGGAGTTGTAAAAGACTTGATCAAGTATAAAAATCGTGTCACCCTGCAGGAAGCTTTTGCTCACGAACGTGAAGGATTCAGGACGTTTGCAAGAAAGTTCTTAAAGCATAGCAAAGCATTCCAAAAAAAAGTGTGAAAGCTGCCCTGCATTGCACCCCAATAGCATCCCAAGCCATTCTTCCGCAATACACATTATATAACCACCTTGTGTTGAAAAATTATTTATTAATCATAGCCAAAGTTAAATCACAATGGTATTGATTGCAATATAGAACGAACTGAAAAAATGTAAAAGGTCTTACTATGAAGGGTTGTAATAGAATCAGTGCCATTGTTTTCTTATTTATTTTCTTGATTTTTTCATCTGTACTTGCAGCAGACAAGATGGATTTATCTATTAAACCCCAAAAAAATAATCACCTGAAATGGAGAATTGGTTATTATGAAGGTGGAGAATTTCTTCATTATCAGCTCAATTTTATGGCGACAGTTAAAGGATTAATGACATATGGTTGGATTGAACCCATTGATATTCCAGATCAGAAAGGTGAGCAAACCATTGAATTATGGAAGTGGTTGGTTAAGAATGTTAAAAGCGATTATATTGAATTTGTTAAGGATGCCCATTATACAGCAAATTGGGATGATTCTCTGATCGAAAAGGTTGTTGCAACAATCATTAATCGACTGAATACAAAAAAAGATATCGATCTTATGATTGCAGCAGGTACGACAGCAGGCCGAGGTTTATCTAACAACAAACATCATACTCCGACTATTGTAATATCCTCATCAGATCCGATAGGCGCTGGAATAGTAAAAAGTGCTGAAAATTCAGGATATGAGCATGTTTTGGCCCGTGTTGACCCATTTCGATATGAGCGGCAAATCCGTATTTTCCATGAAATCATCGGATTTAAAAAATTAGGGGTGGCATATTCAGATACGCCTAATGGAAGAACCTATGCAGCAATCAGCGATATCGAAAAAATCTCAAAAGAGTACGGATTTGAAATTGTCCGTTGTTACACCCAGGATGAAATTATGGATGTAAAAGTCTGTGAAGAGAGTGTTAAAAATTGTTTTCGTGAATTAAGCAATAAAACAGATGCCATCTATGTGACGGCACAAAATGGTGTCAACCCAAACAGTATCCCGGATTTGGTTGATATTGTAAACAAGGCACAAATTCCGACCTTTTCCCAATCAAGTTCCACCGAAGTGAAAGCCGGTTTTTTAATGAGTATTTCCCAGGCTACTTGGAAATATGCAGGTGACTTTTACGCAAAAACAATTGCCAAGACGTTTAATGGAGCAAAAATTGGGCAATTAGAACAAGTATTTGAAGACCCGACAAAAATGACCATTAATCTGGAAAGTGCAAAAAAAATCAGTTTTCGATTTCCCCTTGATATTCTTGCTGGCGCCTTTGAGATATATGAAACGATTGAAGAACCTGAAAACCAGCAATGAATCATCTAAGATAGGGTTTTCATACCTGGGAAGCGTATATGTTCAAGACTATAAGATCAAAAATAATCCTGCTTGTTGTCGGGCTTATGGTTGCCACCTCAATATCGTTTATATTTATTACGACAACGCATTATCAAGCCCAAATCAGTTCACAGCAATATAATTTAACCAAAGAGACGTTGGCATCGACAATTCGAATCATTGACAATGAGTTTAATGATATCCTGTCTTATGAAATCGATACCATAAAGAATCAACGGTCCGTTATGAAGAATATCGGTACCAGCCTCCTGTCCATGGTCGATTCGTTTCATGATCTGCATAAATCCGGAATATTAACCGAGCGGCTGGCAAAAGAAAAATGTCTGGACAGGATTGATACGTACCGTTATCAGGAAGACCACTATTCCTTTGTTTATGACTTAGGCTTGAACGGTATATCCCATCCCAACAAAGAGATGGTGGGTAAAAAATGGACCGGATTTGAAGACCTCAAGAAAAAAGATGCGTTAAAGCTGATTCGAGACGTTATTAAAAATGAAAAAAAAGTATTTACCGTTTTTATGTGGCCGAGGCTTGAGGATATGAGGTTGGTAAAACATATGGGATTCTTTCTGTATTTCCCCCAGTGGGAATGGATTATCGGGGTAGCTCATGAGATGGTTGACATAGAAAAAAATTCTTTGACAAAAGAGAAATCAGCCCTTGTAAAATTGAGCAGGGTAATCAGCCAAACCAATTTGAATAAAATCGGTGGCATCCTTATTTTTGATGACAATGGAACGATTATCCTCAACACGTCCAAGCTAAAGGATATTGATTTTGGCAAGGTTGTGGTTTCGATTCGCAACAACACAAAAACACAATCGGGGAAAACCTTAAATAATTTTGGAGAACTTGTCGAATATAGATATACCAACAATCACCAAAAAGAATTAAAACAGACCGCCTATGCTTATTCTTATAAACACGTTAACTGGAATGTAGCCGCTTTTTTTGATTGGACTGAATTTAAAAAACTCAGTATTGTCATTGCTACCAGACAATTCCTCCTTTTATTCCTTGTTTCGATTACAGGTATTGCGGTTGCTGTTTTTATCAGTAGAAAGATCGCATTTTCTATCTCCAGATTAGCTGAATACGCAAGGCAATTGCCAACCTACAACTTTGGGATGGACCAAAACCCGAAATTAGACTACATCACATCACATAACCGAGATGAGGACATCAAGGAACTGGTAAATGCCTTTTCATTCATGGAATTCCAACTTGGCAAATATATTCGCGAATTGGAAAGCCATAAGAAGAACCTTGAAGAATTGGTGAATATCAGAACCAACGAATTACTCGAACTGAATGAAGAGCTTGTAATCAAAACAGAAGCAGCTGAAGCCGCAACCAAAACCAAATCCGAATTTCTGGCAAACATGAGCCATGAAATACGGACGCCTTTAAATGCATTGCTCGGATTCAGCGAATTATTGTCCATTGAGCTGAATGATCCTAGACAGAAAAACTATATTGATGCAATGAAAACTGCCGGGAAAAGCCTTCTTATATTAATAAACGATATTCTTGATCTTTCAAAAATGGAAGCCTATAAAATGGTCTTCAAATATGAACCGGTGAACCTTAAAATTTTATTTACGGAAATCGAGTATGTTTTTAAAGACAAAATTACCAACAAGGGCATTCGGTTCGTGGTGGATCTGGCAGAGGACCTGCCGATTCACCTGATTCTTGATGAAACCAGAATTAGGCAAATCCTTTTAAACCTTGTGGGCAATGCAGCCAAATTTACTGAAAAAGGATTGATCAAACTGACTGCCCAAAAACAGGCGACCCGGAACTTGGACACGATAGACCTGATCATCAAGGTTGAGGATACAGGTCTCGGGATTGAAGGAAAGGAAGTAAATTTAATATTTGAATTATTTAAACAGTCTGATGGACAAATAAGCAAGAAGTATGGCGGGACAGGGCTTGGGCTTGCAATTTGTAAAAGGCTTACCGAGGCAATGGGCGGGCAGATCAGTGTTATAAGTAAAAAAGGGGTTGGAAGCACATTTATAATCAACTTAAAAAATGTAAAGACTTCATCAGATGAAGTAGTAATTGTGGAAGAACAGAGGTCTACAAGCGAAAACGGTTCGCCTTATTTTGAAAAAAAGAGGATACTGATTGTCGATGATAATGAGTCCAATCGTTTCATGCTAAAGGAACTTTTAAGCAAATTCAACCAAGATGTTCTTGAAGCCTACAATGGTAACGAAGCACTTTTAATGGTAAGAGAAAATACACCGGATATCATTATTATGGATATCAGGATGCCGGTGATGGATGGGAACCAGGCCACTAAGGTACTCAAGTCAGATCCTAACACAAAACACATCCCAATTATTGCGTTTACAGGCGATATGGTGGCAAAGACAAAAACAGGTGCTTTAAAAAAGGGATATGATGGATATCTCACCAAACCTGTTAAAATTCAGGAATTGACAAATGAATTATCTAAATACATAAGGGTGGCAACCCCTGATAGAGAGAAGACTAAACAGGATTAAACGTCAGACGCTCTCGTGGCGGAGGACGTTTTGCATCCTGTCGAACTTATATTAATTTTAAAAAAGGATATTCTTCCTTGAATAGCTGATCCGAAAATTTGAAAATCCGCTCAAAGTTTCAGGAAGTAATGGAAAACTGCCTGTCTGAATATTTTGAGTTGTTTTTAAGGTCATAGGTTCGTTCCGTGATTTCGATATGGCCATTTTTATCCATCAGCATCACAGTGGATGACCTTGTGCCGTAAATGTCATTTTGGATAAACAAGGGGGACAGGATTCTTTCCCATTCAAGTCCTACACCGGTATGGGGAAGCAGGCTGTCATCAGGGATGGATTGATCCGTGAGTATGGGAAAAAGGGACTCAGACGAGATATTTTCATTGATAGCCTGTTCTAATGCTTTTTTCCCGGATGTCACCTTGGGCCAGGATGTGTCCAAAAATCGGTTGGAAACTCCGTGGATGCCCGGGTTTATTTTCTCAATCCGGTTTTTCAGGTTGGAGAACCAGAAGAGATCCTCTTTGTTGCCAAAAAGCAGATTAAATCCATTGTATGAATCTGCCTTTTTTTTGAACGCATTAAAATGGGTTTCAGAAGATTCACTGGATTCAAGAAAATCAATAATAATTTCACCCCTTGAGGGAGCATTTTGTTTGATTGAGGCAGGGTCCCGGTAATTTGTAAGGGCTGCAAATTTGCCATTTTTATGAACCCCGAACCAGGTGCCTCCCTGGTCGAGATCTTTTCCGGCAAGAATGGAGGGATTGTCCTGCCAGAAGCCCATCCGGGCAGTGGGCCTCTGATAAAATTCATCCCTGTTGGCAGCAAGAATTAAAGGATATTTCCTTGAAACTTTATATCCAAAGAGGATTAAACACATGCATATTTCCTTGTTTTTTATTTGTCTCTTTGTTATTGATCCCGTGATGTAGTTAAAATATAACTGCTAATAAAGAAAAAATCAATATTGATGGAGGCTTTAAATGAAAGATGTTGTTATTGTCAGTGGTGTCAGAACGCCTGTAGGATCATTTGGCGGTTCCTTGAAAAGTGTACCTGTGGTTGATCTGGGTACAATAGTAATGAAAGATGTTTTAAAAAGAGTCGGGTTAAAACCTGCTGTGGATGCATCCCAGGATGAATTTTCTCCGGATACATTAAAAGGTCAGGGCATGATCGATCTTGAAAAAAAGGGATATGATTATGATGATTCCCTGGCTCCTGTATTTATTGATGAAGTGATCATGGGCAATGTTTTGCAGGCCGGACAGGGCCAGAATACAGCCCGACAGGCCATGATCGCAGCAGGTATCTCAAGGCAGAGTCCTGCCTTTACAATAAATAAAATATGCGGTTCAGGCCTTAAAGCCATTGCTCTTGGTGCCCAGGCCATTATGGCAGGAGGGGCAGAAGTGATCCTTGCCGGCGGTCAGGAAAGCATGAGTAATGCCCCCATGGCATTGAACAAAGCCAGATGGGGACATCGAATGGAACTGACCGGTATCGGACCTGTCCATGACTTGATGGTATTTGACGGATTATATGAGATTTTTTATGGATACCACATGGGGCTCACTGCTGAAAATATTGTAGAAAAATATGGTATCTCAAGGGAAGAGCAGGATCAACTGGCTTTGTTGAGCCATGCAAGAGCGTTTGCTGCCGTGAATGATGGCACATTTGCTGAAGAAATCGTACCTGTGGTAATTAAATCCCGCAGAGGGGATACCATTGTTGATAAAGATGAGCGCCCCATGGAAACCAGTATGGAGAAAATGGCAAAACTTCGTCCGGCATTTAAAAAAGACGGAAGCGTAACTGCAGGAAATGCATCCGGAATTAATGATGCGGCTGCAGCTGTTCTTCTGATGTCCGAAGAAAAGGCAGATGAACTTGGCCTTGAAAAACTGGCAAAAATAAAAGGTTTTTCAGCCGGTGGACTTGATCCGGCCTACATGGGTCTTGGCCCTGTTCCGGCGGTGAAAAAAGTGTTGAAACAGACCGGTATGAGTATTGATGATATTGACTTGATTGAACTGAACGAAGCCTTTGCTGCCCAGGCCATCGGATGTATGAGAGAGCTGAATATTGATGTGGAAAGGCCGAATGAGCTGGGATCAGGAGTTTCACTGGGTCATCCCATCGGATGCACAGGGGCAAGACAGATGGTTACCGCCATTAACCAGATGAAAAGAAAATCCTATTCCACAGGTCTGATCTCCATGTGTATCGGTGGTGGTATGGGTATGGCAATGATAATAGAAAGATAAGTTTGTCCTTTACTTGGATTCATTAAAATGGTAAAAAACCTTAGAGTTTTATTGGGTTGTAATAATGTTTGAAATGAAAGGCATAAAGGGGTGTTTCTATTATGGATATTCCTAGGAAATTAGGCATATTGATTTTTACAGCGGTACCAGCCATCGTAGGTGGCGGTATTGTATATCATTTTTTTGGAAGTTTTGTTCAAGTCATTATATTTGAGATACTTCTTGTTCTGGCAGCTCTTGGTTTAATCAGCAGCTAAAACAAGATGATTATTTGATTTATGTAAAGCCGCATTTGTGCAAGTTACTTTGCATATTGTGGCTTTACATGGTTTTTTACCCTTTCCTTTTCTCTAAAATTTAACAGGTTTGGTGAAATGTTGGAGCAAAAATTTTCTCAAAGAGCGGTGTTTGTCTTTTTTATTGCTCTGTTCTGCATTGCGATTCTGCTTGCTGGCAAGCTGATGGCTCCTTTTTTTGCTATCATCATATTAGGGGTTGTCTCCACAGGGGTTTTTAACCCGGTTTTCAAGTTTTTTTCAAAAAAACTGACACCGAGACTGGCATCCGTTCTTACCTGCATCCTTGTTTTTTTTGTTGTATTTATTCCAGTTGTCTTTTTTTTCGGGGTACTTTCCAAGGAGGCGTTTAATCTTTATGTCATGGCCAGGGATGCAGTTTTTTCAAACCAGTTAAAGGATCTGCTTGAAAGCACACAGGTTCTTGAACGGTTCAATGAACTCCTGCTAAGGGCAAGGATTGAAAAAGTGGTGACCTGGGATGAGTTGATCAGTCCTATCTCAGAGCTTGGAAAGTTTGTGGGATTCTCATTGTTTGAACAGGCCAAATTTATCACATCCAATGTGTTTAATATTGTGCTGTATTTCTGTTTGATGCTGATTGTGGTATTTTATATGCTCATAGATGGGAATAAGTTTATAAAATACATGTATAACCTGTCTCCTTTGCCGGATGAACATGATGATAAGCTTTTTGAAAAATTTAAGGGCATGGCGGGTGCCGTTCTTATCGGCAATGGCCTTGGCGGCTTGATTCAGGGGGTTGCAGGCGGAGTGCTTTTCCTGTTTTTAGGATGGAATTCTCCATTTTTATGGGGTGTGATTATGGGCTTTCTGGCCTTTTTGCCCATTTTGGGGATCGGGATTATACTGATTCCTGCCGCGGCAATTTTGATGCTGAAATCGAAATTTGCAGCAGGAATTTTTGTCCTTGTTTTTTATGCCGTGCTTTCCTGGGGAGTCGAGTATATTTTTAAACCCAAAGTGGTTGGCGACAGGGTGAGAATGCATCCGTTAATCGTATTTTTTGCAATTATCGGAGGGCTAAAGGCATATGGTTTGCTGGGTATTATTTACGGACCGTTGATTGCCACCCTGTTTTTAACCCTTTCAGACATATATTTTTCAAGTTTTCAATTTATGGTTGAACCCGGAAAGGTTCATAAAGAGAAAGAATTGGAGTTTAAACGTTGATTATTAATAAAGAGATTAATGTGACCACCATTGAGAAGGAGATGAAACAATCCTATCTCGAATATGCAATGAGTGTCATTATCGGAAGGGCGCTTCCCGATGTTCGTGACGGACTGAAACCGGTTCACCGGCGTTCACTGTACGCCATGCAGCAAGTACGGAACGACTGGAATAAACCCTATAAGAAATCTGCCCGTATTGTCGGTGATGTGATGGGTAAGAATCATCCCCATGGTGATTCTGCTATATATGACACCATTGTCCGGATGGCTCAGCCTTTTTCGTTGCGATATATGTTGGTTGATGGTCAGGGTAACTTTGGATCGGTGGATGGTGATTCACCGGCTGCAATGAGGTATACGGAAATCAGGATGCGCAAGATTGCCCATCAGATGCTTGCCGATCTTGAAAAGGAAACCGTTGACTTTATTCCCAATTATGATGAAACTCTTAAAGAACCGTCAGTCTTACCGACTAAATTTCCTTCATTGCTGGTCAATGGCTCCTCTGGGATTGCCGTTGGAATGACAACCAATATCCCGCCGCATAACATAAAAGAGGTTATTACAGCGTTAAATCAACTGATTGATAACCCTTCAATGGACATCGAAGATTTGATGGAATACATTCCCGGGCCTGACTTTCCAACCTATGGTCATATCTATGGCACCAAAGGAATCCATGAGGCCTATAGCACAGGGCGGGGGATTATTACTTTGCGTGCCAAGGTTGAGGTTGAGGTAAATAAAAAGAACGGTCAGGAAACCATTATTGTGACCGAGCTTCCCTACCAGGTCAACAAGGCAAAACTAGTTGAAAAAATAGCTGAACTCATGCGGGATAAGGTTATTACAGGCGCATCCTTTGTTCGGGATGAATCCGACCGTGACGGAATGAGAATTGCCATAGGGCTTAAAAGGGACCAGATTAATGAAGTTGTGATTAATCAGCTTTATAAACATACAAACATGCAGACCAGTTTTGGAATTATCCTCCTTGCTATTGTCAATAACAGACCACAGCTTCTAACGTTAAAAGAGATCCTGAATCATTTTATCGGCCACCGCAGAAATGTCATTATCCGGAGAACAAGATTTGACTTAAGAAAGGCAGAAGAAAGAGCTCACATTTTAGAAGGCTTGAAAATTGCTCTGGATCATCTGGATGAAGCAGTGGCACTGATCCGGGCGTCACATTCCCCTGAAGAGGCCAAAAACGGGTTGATATCCACATTCAATCTTACAGCCATCCAGGCCCAGGCAATACTTGATATGCGCCTGCAAAGGCTTACAGGGCTTGAAAGGGAAAAAATTATTAGCGAATATGATGCTCTTTTAAAGGACATTGCCTGGTACAATGAAATTCTTTCAAGCGATGAAGTGGTCCTAGGGCTGATTAAGGATGAACTGTCCGAGCTTGACGAAGAATTTGGTGACCAAAGGCGTACAATCATAGTCGAAAGTACAGCTGAAATCAGTATTGAAGACCTGATTGCCCAGGAAGATATGGTTGTGACCGTGACCAGAAGCGGCTATATCAAGCGAAATCCGATTACTCTGTATTCAAGCCAGCACAGGGGCGGAAAAGGCAAAACCGCCATGGGAACAAAGTCTGATGATTTTGTTGAACATCTTTTTGTTGCATCCACCCACGCCACCTTTCTGTTTATTACCAATTTTGGAAAAGTTTATCAGTCAAAGGTTTATGAACTGCCTATGGCAGGACGCTCAAGTCTTGGGAAGGCCATTGTAAACCTGTTAAATTTTGATGAAGGTGAAAAACTTGCCACTGTGTTAACCGTTGATGCGTTTGTTGAGAATCAATATGTTGTCATGGCCACTAAAAAGGGAAGGGTGAAGAAAACCCTTCTGATGGCTTATTCAAGACGAAGATCCGGTGGTCTGATCGGGATCAGGCTTGCAGAGGGCGATGAGTTGATTTCAGCCAGGATAACCGATGGGGATATGAATATTTTTCTTGGATCAGAAGGAGGTAAGGTGATTCGTTTCCGTGAAGGTGATGTCCGTACAACTGCAAGGGGCTCCATGGGTGTTCGCGGAATGAGAATCGATCAGGACTCAAGAGTTGTTGGAATGGAAGTCCTGGAATCTGAAGATACTCTCCTTACGGTAACCGAAAACGGATATGGAAAACGGTCTTTAATTGAGGATTATAGGATCCAGGGCCGTGGCGGGAAAGGCGTTTTTTCTATTAAGACCTCAAGGCGTAATGGTAAAATGGTCTCGTTGCTTCTTGTGGATGATAATGATGAACTCATGATGGTGACAGATAAAGGAAAGCTGATTCGAACATCCAATAAAAGCATCAATGTGATCAGCAGAAATACCCAGGGTGTTAGACTGATTAACCTGTCATCAGGTGAAAAGCTTATTGGAATCGCACGGCTCCCTGAAGAAGAAGAGGAAGAGGATCAGGAGGATATAAATCTGGAAGACCTTCCTGTGGATAAGGAGAATGGAGACGAAGAAGTCATCGACTCATAAGGGAGAAGGACACAGAAAAAGGCTGCGGGACAAGTTTTTGGAAAGCGGCCTTCAAGGATTTCATGACTATGAAGTAATAGAGCTGCTACTTTCTCTGAACACACCGAGAAAGGACTGCAAACAGAGTGCAAAATTGCTTTTAAAACGGTTTAAGACGTTTCAGGCAGTTCTTTCGGCAAACCACGAATCTCTCTGTGAAATCCAAGGAGTGGGGCCGGCAAACAGTCTGGGCATTCGATTGATCAAAGAAGTGGCTGACAGATACCTTGAAGCCAGGATCATATCAAAGGATGTGGTTCAAAATCCCAAGGACCTGATGGAGTATCTGAATCACACAATCGGACATAAAACAAAAGAAGTATTTGCCGGTATTTTCCTTGATGCCAAAAACAGGGTCCTGACATCTAAGATCCTTTTTACCGGAACATTGACGACCAGTTCGGTTTACCCAAGGGAAGTCATCATGAGTGCATTACAGCATAATGCCGCAGCTGTAATTTTTGCTCACAATCATCCTTCCGGAGATGCAGACCCTTCCGAAAGTGATATTCAGATCACAAGAAAACTCTTTTTTGCATTAAAATATGTGGGAATTATCTTGCATGAGCATATGATCATTGGAAAGGAAGGTTTTTACAGTTTTGCGGCTCAGGGCCTGATATCAAAATTTAATAAAGAATTTGATGAATTTAAATGAAGAAAGAAAATGAAAAGCGAGAGTGTTTTGGTGTTCTTGAAAAAGTATTTCCCATGACCGATAAGGGGTTAAGGCAGACCCCGGATGAATGCTTTTACCATTGTTCTGTTAAAACAAAATGCCTTCAGCAGGCCATGGCCTCAAAAGAGGGTGTTAAAGTGGAAGAAGAGATTATTGAAAGGGGAACTCAATCAGGTGTCATTAATTTTTTTGAGCGCTGGTCCCGCAAAAAACAGGTGCACAGAAAAATAAAAAAATAATTATCAAGGAATCAATGAAATCCGTAAGAGATATTGATGTGACATCAAAGGCAGTTTTTGTCAGGGTTGATTATAATGTACCGGTTGATGAAAATTTAAATATTACAGACGATAACAGGATATTGGCAACCCTGGATCTCATCTATTACCTGTTGGAAAGAAACGCAAAAATCATTCTGGCCTCTCACATGGGCAGACCCAATGGCAAGAGGGATCCAAAATTCAGCCTGGCGCAGGTAGCTAAAAGATTGTCACGAATTTTAGAAACCCCGGTTTTGTTTGCAGATGATTGTATCGGTGAGAACGTCTCAAAAATGGTCAGTCAACTGGATAATGGTCAGATTCTGATGTTAGAGAATTTAAGATTTCATAACGAAGAAAAAGAGAATAATGAAGCGTTTGCAAAGAAACTTGCCGATCTTTGCGATGTATATGTGAATAATGCCTTTGCTGTTTCCCACCGGGATCAGGCATCTGTTACGGGCATCCCCAAATTAGTGTCTGAATCTGTGGCGGGTTTTTTACTTGAAAAAGAAGTTCAATCGTATTACGATCTGGTTGAAAATCCTAAAAGACCCTTGGTGGCAGTAATTGGCGGCGCAAAAGTGTTCGGCAAGCTTGCCGCCCTGGAGAACATGCTAAATTTTTTTGATAAACTGATCATCGGCGGCGTTATGGCCAATACGTTCTTAAAAAGCCAGGGATTTGATACCAAGGGATCAATGATTGAAGAAGATCTTTTGGAGACAGCGGCCGGTATCGTTAAAAAGGCAAAAGAAAAAAGAGTGGATTTTCTGCTTCCCCGGGATTTGGTTTGTGCTGAAAAGTTTGACAAAGATACCCGGGTAAAAGAAGCCATGGTAGATCAGATCCCGGATCAATGGATGGCCCTGGATATTGGTCCAAAGACTGCTTTAAGATATGCCAAAGCCATCGAGGATGCAGGAACCATTGTATGGAATGGCCCCATGGGGGTTTTTGAAATGGAAAAATTTATATCAGGAACCCAGGTTATAGCGGATGCCATTGCAGATTCTTCAGCATTTTCCATTGTTGGTGGGGGAGATACCGGACTTGCTGCAAAAAAATGTAATGTTGCAGATAAGGTCAGCTATGTTTCAACAGGCGGCGGTGCTTTTTTACATTTAATGGAGGGCAAAAAGCTCCCTGGAGTGGTTGCCCTGGAATAAAATTCCAGAATAGACGATAAGAGGAAAATAGTGTGGTATTCTGCAAGCACAGAGATTGTTTAAGCCGGGAAGAAAGACTTAGAAGGTCTTACTATGAGGTGTTGCGCGATGAACTGGATCAATTTGTTTTAAGCTACTCCCTTGTGGGGTCTTATAATAATTTTCTTCGATTACAGATGCCCTATCCGTTTGTGGAATTAAGGGAGCTTAAGCCCAGAGCACGAATTCCTTCGGTTGAGTTTGATGCACAAAATTCATTTTTAATCATTTTTTCAGAAGATTTTATCGATAAAAAACATAAGAAATACATTCGATACTTTGACGTCAATAAGACGACAAAGGATAATTTATTAAAACATAAATATTTCCCAAATGTGGAGAATTTTAACCGAAATCTCAAATTTTTTGAGACCAGTGAATTTTTCTCATTGTTAGGATCATTGCTCCCCATTGATTATGCCTTGTTGATTCAAAGGAACCAGCGAACAAAGGTAAGATATGCCTTAACCCATTTCCATGTAAGGATAGACTGGCCCATAGCAGAAGCGTCTGAGGACCTTGCCAGGGAGTTAAGGTATATTTCAAAAGATCTTTATGAAAAAGGGGATAAATATGCTGAAGATATTCAAAAAAAATTCTTTGAATACTATGGTGTTCCAATTATGTCCGGAGGGAGAAGAACCGCAGCCATAGTAGCCGCCCAATACTTCAGACAGTTCCCTGGAATTACAACGATTTATGTTTCTTCCAGTGAATCAAGAAATCTTTTACGGATTGATGAAAGAGGGGTATGCAAATCCGTCCTGGTTAAACTGCCGGACAGTGAAATAAAAAAATTGGCCGGCACGGCAGGTATTACCCAAAACAAATTTACAAAAAATTATGTGGTTGCACGGCAGCGTAAAAATTTTATCTGTATCTTAAATGTAAAATACGATTATACCAGTCATGCATTGCCCTCAGAGGGCGGAAGACTTCGGGAGTTAAACCCGGATACGAACTGGCTGACAGTATCCCAGGAGCATATATTACCGAAACCATCTACATTAATCCATCCACCGATTCCCTATAAAATGGTATATTTATAATTTTTTAAGCAGGGCGATTTCATCACAATTAGGAAAACTGACACAACCGATACAATCGGACCAGACCTTGATGGGAAGCTCTTTCTTATCAATGGTTGAAAATCCGAATTGTTCAAAAAAGGTCGGCCGGTAGGTGAGAGTGAAAAGATCCTTGATTTTAAAATAAAATGCTTCCTGGATGCTTCTTTCTGTGAGCGTAGAGCCGATTCCCCGACCTGTGAAATCATGATCAACTGCAAGGGATCGGATTTCTGCCATGTCTTCCCAGCAAAATTGCAGTGCACAGCATCCGACTATTTTTTTTTGCTTGGGATCTTCAAATACCCAGAAGTCTCTTAAATGGTCGTATAGTTTGCTAAGAGGCCTTGCTAAAAGTTCACCCTTAATATTATAGAATTGAAGTAATGCATGGATGGCCGGGACATCATCAAGTATTGCTTTTCTAATCATTGCAGTCCTTTATTTTCATCAGTGCCTTGACTGATCACGAAGATTTTGTTTTTGTTGTTCTCCCAGTATCGGGATTCGAGTATACCATTTTTGTTTTGTCCGGTATATCAAAATATTGATATGATTTATTTTATATTTTGCGCACAATATCATTGGGTTGACATTGAATTTCAAGCGTAAGGATAGCAAGTGTATTTGGATGGGCATTATCAATCGGGTTTTTATTAATATCAAGCAGCTCTATGATTTTTGTTCTTTTGGAGCGACCTTTTGGAGACAGAATTTCAACTATATCACCTCTGCTGAGTTTGTTTCTAATGCCTACCGTATAACTTTGATCTTCTGTGCTGCCGATTATTTTTCCAATGAAGCTGTGGATTTTCCCCTGGTGAATGTTGTTGTAATTGGGTAGCTGTTCACCCTGTTGATTAAAATAAAAACCCGTACAATATTCCCTGTGAAAAACCTGGTAAAGCTCGGCAAGCCAATCCGGATTCGTTTCAAATGTATCCGGGTCATCAGCATAGGAGTCAATTGCATTTCTATATGTTTTAACCACAGAAGCAAGATAGTTAATACCCTTCATTCGGCCTTCTATCTTTAATGATGTTATGTTTGCATCAATGAGATCAGGGATGTTTTCGATCATACACAAATCTTTGGAGTTAAAGATATATGAGCCTCTGTCATCTTCCATAAGCGAATGATATTCGTTGGGGCGAAGTTCTTCCACTACTGAGTATTTCCATCGGCAGGGATGGCTGCAAAGACCTCTGTTGCTATCCCTGCCGCTTAAAAAACTACTTAGCAGGCATCGTCCGGAATATGATATACACATGGCACCGTGAATGAAGGTTTCTGTTTCTATTTTTGAACCTGTAGCGATTTCTTTTATTTCGTTCAGGGATAATTCCCTTGCAAGGTTGACCCTTTTTACCCCCATGCCGTGCCAGAACCTCGCGGCATTCAGGTTGGTTGTATTGGCCTGGGTGCTTAAGTGGATATCAATATTCGGGATAATTTTTTTTGCCAGCATAATGATGCCCGGATCGGAGATAATAATTGCATCTGGATTGAGGCGGCCGGTTTTGTGTAAAAAGCTTTCAAGTTCTTTTTGTTCATGGTTTCTTGAGTAGATATTGCAGGCAAGATAGACTTTGACGTTATGAAGGTGGGCAAAGGTAACCGCATCAAATAGTTCTGTCTGTGTAAAATTGCCGGAGAAATTTCTCAGGCTGAAATCTTTGCCTGCAAGGTAGACCGCATCTGCACCATAGTGGATGGCAATTTCAAGCTTTTCAAAATTTCCGGCAGGTGCCAGAAGCTCAGGTTTAAAGGAACGTTTTTTCATACAGCCTGCATATAAGTGGTGCCCCCGGCAGGAATCGAACCTGCGCTCAAGGATTAGGAATCCTATGCTCTATCCACTGAGCTACGGGGGCAGGGTTTATTCAACGATTAATTTTTGCCCGGGAAAGATTTTACTTCTTTTACTCAAACGATTCAAGACAAGGAGTCGATTTAAACTCATATTATATTTTTTTGCAATTGAAAAAGGGCTGTCCCCTGACTGAACTTTGTATGTGGAAGTCCCTTTTTTTGCAATTTTGAATTGTTCTCTTGTCAATTGTTTTTTGGATGTAATATGAAGGGTTTGACCAATGCTCAATGTGGTGCCGGATAACCTGTTTGAAGCCATGATGTTTTTTGTTGTAGTGCTAAATTTTCTGGCAATATTCCAAAGATTATCGCCGCGTCGAACAGTGTATGTGAGAGTTTGCCCCGGTGATAGCGGCTGAGATGCAAGCGCATTGATCTTTGCTCCGCTGGTCCTGCTGGGTATTTTTAATATCTTGCCGGCAATGATTCTGTGTGATCTATTGATATGGTTGGCAACCGATATAGCACGGATGGATGTTTTATACTTTTTAGCGAGTCCGGATAAAGTATCTCCTCTTCTTACGCGATGGAATACAACCATTGGCGGAGGAGAATAAGTTGTTTTAATTTTATCAATTTTTGAAAGGAAAATTTGGGCTTTATCTTCAGGAATTTTTAATAGATAAGGTTCCGGTGGAAGCAGTGCATACCTCAGTTCCGGATTTAAATCTTTTAATACGGCTGTCTTCACTCCGATTTCTTTTGCAATATCTTTGAGCCTGATCTGTTTTTTGATTTCATATGTTTTAAAAGCAATGGGTAATAAGGGGGTGTTAATTTTGATATTATATTGGTCAAGATTGTTTATAATATGGAGTGTTGCTAAAAATCTGGGAACATACCGTGCGGTTTCCCTGGGCAAATTCTGGTAAAGATCCCAGAAGTTATCAAGATAGTTTATTCTTTGTTTTCGGATGGTTCTTAACACTCTGTTCTCTCCGCAATTATATGCAGCAAGGGCTGTTGTCCAGTCTCCGAAAAGATTGTGCAGTTCTTTTAGATAACTAATGGCGGCCATGGTCGCCTTGTGAGGGTCAAGACGCTCATCAATATAATAGTTGCGGTTTAATCCGAATTTGTATCCGGTAGAAGGAATAAACTGCCATAAACCCAGAGCTCTGGCTGGGGATAAGGCTCTGATCTTAAAGCCGCTTTCAATTAATGGAAGCCATGAGATCTCTTCGGGCAGGCCAGCTTTTTTCAATTCAGAAACTATAAAAGGCCTAAACCTTTCAGATCGTTCAAGGGATTGTATGAAGAATTTACGTTCAGGTCCGGTAAGCCTTTTTATTTCATTTTGTACGTGTTTATTCAAAATGATTGGTATTTCATTGTGTTGTCCGTTTACCACTATCTGGCGGGATGCGTAAATTTCAAGAATTCGTTTTGATATCAGGTATCGGATGTCTTCTTTTTGCTGATTGAATTCAGGATAAACCTCCGAATCGATCTCGAGTATGGAGTAATAAGCAGAGTCAAGGTTGGTTACCGCTTCTTCTAATTTGCCTTTTTCCCACATCTGCTGGGCATAATTGCAAAGTTCAAGTGCCTGGTCGATTTTTTCCCGGGCAGTGAGCTCTGATTCCTGGTTTTGTTTTTCTGATTCTTTTTCAAGGTCTGATGTTAACGAATCTGTTTGGGTGGGATTCTGCAAAGAAGAATCTGAAATAGTGATGGCCTCTGTGGTGTCATCTCGTTCTTCACGGCTGTTGATAATCAAGTCTTTTTTATTTGAATCAGGGTGATCAGAAGTGGTGTCAGATTTCAGAACATCCGAAGAAATTGTTTGCTTTTTAACATATTGATCGGAGGTATTTTTATTGTATGAGTGTTGACAGCCTGCTGTGATCCAAAAAAGTATTAAGATTATAGCAAGTTTGGTTTTAAACATTTTATTCCTTGGTGGTTACGTTAACGTTTGGTGGATTAATTATAAAATTAAGAAAAACTTGTCAAGGATATATATGCGTCTTTTAATCCTCATTACCAGGTTTTTAATTTTTTATAGGTGTGGTTAAAAAGAGCGGGGTTAAAAATTTCTTGTAATTTTTATTTTATTTGTATATGTTGATAAGTTATTGAATATTGAATATTGGTGTTTTTATTTTATAAAGATTTTTCCAGGCAGCCTGTTATTTTAAATATTGGATTAGGCTTAATTCAAAGGAAAGAATAAGGGAATCAGAGGGCAGGAAGGTTTTTGGAAATCCAATTCAAATATTTTAAGTTGGTGGTTGAAAATTTGTAAAATTTAGTGTTGATTATCTTGTTTTGTTCTGATACTATTTCTCGGTCTTTTCGTCGTGACAAAATGTTGCGGATATTAAGATGGGCCGATATAGCTCAGTTGGTAGAGCATCTCACTTGTAATGAGAATGTCCTCCGTTCGATTCGGGGTATCGGCTCCAAAATAAATCGGTGGGGTTCCCGAGTGGTCAAAGGGATCAGACTGTAAATCTGACGGCTCAGCCTTCGGAGGTTCAAATCCTCCCCCCACCACCAGTGTGTTGTGTAGGAGATCTTAAAATGTTGTTATGGGGGATCGTTACTACATAGCTAATGGGTTAATTAGCTATTTTAGTTTCCCCTATGCGGGAGTAGCTCAGTTGGTAGAGCTTCAGCCTTCCAAGCTGAATGTCGCGAGTTCGAATCTCGTCTCCCGCTCCACTTTTTTCGATCTCCAGAGGAATAATGGTTTGAGTTAAATATTTTAGTTAATTTGAATCGCATTTTCGGGCCCATGTAGCTCAGTCGGTAGAGCGCTTCCTTGGTAAGGAAGAGGTTCATCGGTTCAATTCCGATTATGGGCTCCAAAACAACGGCAGGAGGAATAAAGAAGATGGCTAAGGAGAAATTTGAGCGGACAAAGCCGCATGTGAACATAGGAACAATCGGTCATATTGACCATGGTAAGACTACGCTTACAGCAGCAATCACCAAGCATTGCGGGAT
>NZ_JAUWQB010000046.1 GCF_030611305.1 Desulfobacula sp.
GTTTGATCGTGCCGGCTGATACCTCGCTGGCTTTAAACGCTACGGCAATGAGAGATGGTTCGGCAATGGTGGTTGCAAAGCCGATCATGGCCGCAAAAAGATACACCCAGCCATAGGCCTTCCAGTCTGCCTGGGTAACAACTTCTCCTGCTCCATAAATAAAGGCAGGATCAGACAACTGAGTAGCCATTATATTCCCCAGGGGGAAAAGTGCTTTTTCAAGTCCTGCCAGAAACAGGGCAAGGCCAATAACAACATAGACACCACCGACAATGAGACGACGCAGATGGGGAATTTGTTGGCGCAGAACCAGAAGCTGAAAACTGACAATTAAAATAATGATCGGCAGAACATCTCTACAGGTGGCAAGTAATATTTTGCTGAAATCATATATGAATTCCATGAAAATCTACCCTTTTTACCCGAAAATTATAAGACCATAACCCATGACAAAGATCATGGGAAGAAGAGAAGCAAAAGCAATAAGACCAAAACCATCCACAAGAGGGCTTCGTCCTCTGATGGATGAGGCCAGCCCCACTCCCAAAGCTGCAACCAGGGGTACAGTGATGGTGGATGTGGTTACTCCGCCGGCATCATAGGCTATACCAATAATCTCTTTCGGAGCAATGATGGTCATAAGCATCACAACAACATAACCGCTGATGATCAGATAATGAATAGGCCAACCTCGGATGATACGCATAACACCGATAAGAATAGCAAGTCCCACGGAAAAAGCCACAGACATGCGAAGTCCAAAAGCATATTGCTTTAAAGATTCCTGGCTCGGGTCAATAAGGCCCCCCTGGCCGGCAATCTCAGCTGCTTCCCAGGCCACAGCAATGAGGGCAGGCTCTGCCACTGTGGTTGAGAACCCTAAGGCAAAGGCAAAGCAAAGGAGCCAGAAAAGACTGCCCTTCCTGGCCAGGGCATGGGCCATTGACTCACCAATGGGAAACAGGCCCATTTCCAACCCCTGAACAAACAGAGTAAGACCGGCCACCACAAGAAGAGCACCAAAAATGACTTCTCCCATTTGCGGTAACGCCTGCCTTAAAACAACAATCTGAAAAAAAGCAATAACCAGAATAATGGGCAGCAGATCAGTAAACGCTGTCTTAAGTTTTTTCAGGATGATGGAGATGATCATTACTTTCTCTTGTTTTTGTGAAATGTCATGACACTACTTCCCGGTTCTGACAAACTTTGCCTTGACCCGAAAAGAGGCTCGCCAAAAGCACTAAACCAAACATAAAAATATGCCTGTACAATAAAGTAGGAAGTTGCTTTTTGTCAAGCTAATCCGGTGCCCCAATAATTTATGGCAAATTGTAATAAAAACGTAATACCTCAAATTCAGGAGATCGGTCATGGAAGGCCCGAGGGGCTTGGTTCCACAAGATTCTGGAAATAGATCCTGTTTCAGGGAACCCACGTACTTCTTGACAATATTCCCATCTTGCACTATAAGGTTTTGGCTGAAATGATAACCTTAAGATGATAACATAAATATGAAGCATACCCTGTTAAATACCATTGAGGGCAGACTGCTGTTAAGCGGATTTTTTTTAAGTACTCTACTCGTGATTTTTATCGGATTCTATGGTATCATCGAGCTCCAAATAGCAAAAACTCTTGTCCTTGTTTTTATTGTCCATACCATCGGCGGCAGGGCCGCCGGTATTGGCCTGTGTATTCTCAGTGGATTCGGTGCCGCTCCTACTATTATATATAATTTTTATATTGAAGTGCTTATCGTCTGTTTCACCTATGCAGGATTTGTATTAAGCACCACCAATTATCTAAGGAATGAATGGCTGATAAAATTCATGGCCCGGCTGACCGGAAAAGCCCTTGAACAAAAAGAAAAAATAAAACCCTTTGGATGGATCGGCATTTTTCTCTTTGTTATGGCCCCCCTCCCGGTGACCGGACCTGTGGTGGGATCTATTATCGGATATATGCTCAGGTTAAGCCTTCTCAAAAATTTTACTGCCACGTTTCTGGGCACTCTGACTGCTATCACTGTCTGGTTTTACTGCTTTGATTTTTTAGAGCAGCGCTTTCACATGATCCAGTATCTGTTTGCTGCCATTGTCATTATTGTGTTGCTCCCATATCTGAAAAAAATAAAAGGATTTGTTATCGGCAACACGGATAAACGGGGTAATTAAAAATCAAACCCCTGTTTCAGAATAATTTTTCAAAACCCCCTATATTTATTTTCTATTCATAAGCATTTTCAAGTATTTTAAGATAATCTTCCCATCCAAGTTCTCTTGGATTTGATGGATTGGAATTGTTTTCAAACGACCTCTCTGCAATCTTATCAAATTGATCTTTCCCAATTTTCAAGTCCTTAAATAGAGGGATCCCAAGTCTCTTTGACAAATCCTTTATCACTTGGATCAAGGCCATGGATGCTCTCATGTCGTCAGTTTCGTTAATCCCTGCCTGTCTTGCCAGTGTTGCCATTTTTTCAAAGCACTCGGGCAGGTTATAGGAAAGTACATATGGCAGAAAGATTGAATTTGCCACACCATGGGGAATATCATACAAAGCTCCAATGGATTCGGAGATACAATGGACGGCTGTCACATCAGAGTTGCCAAAGGCAAATCCTGCAATGGTTGAACCAAACATCAGGTTTTCACGGTCTGCATGATGATTTTCAATATCATCATATGCCCCTTCAATGGAGCCTAATATTAATTTAACCGCCTTGGCTGCATGATTATCCGTAATAAGGGTAGCAGGCTTAGACAAATAGGCTTCCACTGCATGGGTTAATGCATCAAGGCCTGTGGAGGCAATAATTGATGGCGGCAGGGTTTTAATCAAATCCGGATCGACAATGGAAACGGAAGGATACATCTTGGGACCCTTGATGCTCATTTTAAATTTCCTGTTCACATCCGTAATCACCGAAACCCAGGTAACCTCACTTCCGGTACCGCAGGTTGTAGGAATGGCCAGAAACGGCAAAGGATCATTCGTATATTTCTCTTTTCCTTCATACGCTTCAATATTGCCGTCATTTGTTCCAAGCAGGGCAAGGGCCTTTCCTGCATCAAGCGGGCTTCCGCCGCCAAATCCGATAACCAGATCAGGGGCCAGCTTGCGCATTTGCCTTGCAATGCTGTTAATGGTATCGGACTTCGGGTTTGATTCGATCTCATCAAATATTTTGATCCCTGGAAGCTGTGGCAATATTTTTTCCAGCAAGCCGGACTGAACGATTCCTTTATCAGTCACAAGAACCGGATTAGCTGCCTTCAAGTATTCATCAATGATTAATTTAAAATTGCCGATTTCTCCTGATCCGAAATAAAGTCTTGCCGGCATATGAAAAAGCATGTGGATGGCCTCCTTTAAAAAATAAGTTTATTTTTGCTTTTTGCATTAGAACAAAATTGACTGAATGTCGAGCTTTTTTTAAACAAAATCAATCAAGAATAAAACCTGTTGTGAAGCATACGATTCTAAATTATAGTAAAGATCTGATTTGAATGTTTTAATTTTTGAATATGAACCATAAAATCAGACAAACAAAGGGGAAACACATGGATATCAAAATTAATTATTGTGCCGTCTGAAACTATGAACCACGGGCTGCCGGTCTGGCAGACATTATAAAAAAGGAATTCGGCATAACTCCCAAATTGATCCCGGGCTCAAAAGGCATCTATGACATTATTGTGGATGAAAAAACCATTTTTTCAAAACATCAGACAAAACGATTTCCCGATAACGATGAAATCATTAAGCTGATAAAAAAATAGACATAGTGATACCTGCCCTTGCACGTTTGCCCGGAATTAAAACTTAAAAAGGCTGCTTTTTTTGGAAGCAGCCTTTTTAAGAAAAGGAAAAAAAGATGAAAAAATTAGTCTTCTTATATGTTAAAGGTTTATAAAGCAATTCCCGTGCCATTTCCTTCAATTGGACTGCATCAAACCGCAAAACGACTGCTAATCAATCGTTTCAACAGATTATTTATTTTGCTTTATGAAAATCCCAAAGACATCATTTGCTTTCCCATGCATCAAAAGTTTAAAATTTTGAACCTCTGTAATCCTTCATTTTCCAATAAAATCACAACATACTAAAATAATTAGATAAACAAATGATGGCGGGGGAGTTCAAAATTTTAAACTGATAAAATATCCTATCAATGATCTGCCTGTGGGTGAAAAATCACGCCCTTTCTCCACAGGCAAAAAGAAAGAACTAATACTTGTAAATCTCCGCTTTAAACGGGCCATTGATGGGAATCCCAAGATAATCCGCCTGTTCCTGGGTTAATTTGGTCAAGGTTACGGAAAGATTTTTCAAGTGGAATCTTGCCACTTCCTCGTCAAGTTCCTTGGGCAGCGTATAGACCTTGATTTCAAGATCTTCTTTGGCCAGTTTGATCTGAGCCAGGGTCTGGTTTGAAAAACTATTGCTCATCACAAAACTTGGATGTCCCGTTGCACAGCCCAGGTTCACAAGTCTTCCTTCAGCAAGAACTATGACAGACCGACCGGATTCTAACGTCCACTTATCCACCTGGGGTTTAATATTTGTTTTTACAGCCGTTGGATGGTTGTTCAGGTAACTCATTTCTATTTCATTGTCAAAATGTCCAATATTACAGATAATGGATTCATCCTTCATTTGTTCAATGTGTTCACCTTTAATAACATGGTAATTCCCGGTGGCTGTCACAAAAATATCCCCATGGGGAACAGCCTCTTCCATTGTCACGACCCTGAAGCCTTCCATGGCTGCCTGGAGTGCACAGATCGGATCAATTTCAGTGACCCAGACAATAGCGCCATATCCCTTCATGGAGGCTGCGCAGCCTTTTCCTACATCACCATATCCGGCCACAATAACAGTTTTACCTGCGAGCATGACATCGGTCGCCCTTTTGATTCCGTCTGCAAGAGATTCCCGGCAGCCGTAAAGATTGTCAAATTTGGATTTGGTCACCGAATCATTGACATTGATGGCCGGAAAAAGCAGTTCATTTTTTTCAGCAAGCTGATACAGCCTGTGAACACCGGTTGTTGTCTCTTCTGATACACCCCGGATCTTTTTAGCAATATGAGTCCATTTTTGAGAATCTTCCTGAAAGCTTACCTTCATCCGGTCCATCAGGCATTTCTCATCCAGACTATTGGTTTTATTATCAAGCAAAGAAGGATCTTTTTCCGCTTTCACACCTTGATGGACATAAAGGGTTGCATCCCCTCCATCGTCCACAATCAGATCGGGTCCTGAACCATCCGGCCAGATCAATGCCTGTTCTGTGCACCACCAGAACTCCTCAAGGGTTTCACCTTTCCATGCAAATACCGCTGCAGATCCTTTCTGTGCAATGGCTGCCGCAGCGTGATCCTGGGTGGAAAAAATATTGCAGGATGCCCATCGGATATCAGCTCCCAGCTCATAAAGGGTATCAATGAGCATGGCGGTCTGAATGGTCATATGAAGACTACCCATGATTTTCAAACCCTTAAGGGGTTTTTCAGACCCATATTTTTTCCTGATAGCCATGAGCCCCGGCATTTCTTTCTCGGAAAGCTGCATATCTTTGTGTCCCTCTTCTGCAAGGGCAATATCTTTAATTTTGTATTTCAGGCTAAGGTCAAGATCGATATAAGAAGGATCTTTACTTGATTGTAACATTTTAAAACTCCTTGTTAAATTTGTCAAATATCAAAACATGTTGATATGTTGTTTTATGTATAAAATACAAGTATTCCATTTTGATGTCAATAAAAAAAGCCGCTTAAACTTAAACCATAAAGTTCAGGCGGCCTTTAAAAAAAAACAAAAATGTTCGGGAGTTGGTCTATACTCCAGATAGATTCTTTATTTGATCTGCCTTGTCTGTCCTTTCCCAGTAAAAATCAGGATCTTTTCTTCCAAAATGCCCATAGGATGAAGTTTTCCTGTAAATCGGACGCAGAAGATCAAGGGTGTCGATGATTGCAGCAGGTCTCAGGTCAAATACCTCTTTAACAATTTCAACTGCTTTGGATTCGGGTATTTTCCCGGTTCCCTTGAAATCAACAAAAAGGGAAACGGGCTGGGCAACACCTATTGCATAAGCCACCTGAATCTCACATTTATCTGCAATTCCTGATGAAACAAGATTCTTTGCCACATATCTTCCCATATATGACGCACTCCTGTCGACTTTTGAAGGGTCTTTTCCGGAAAAACAACCGCCCCCATGGCTGCCCTGTCCCCCATAGGTATCTACAATAATTTTTCGGCCGGTAACACCGCAATCTCCCATGGGACCACCCACAACAAATCGCCCTGTAGGATTAACAAAAAATCTTGTGTCACCGTCTATCATCTCTTCGGGGATCACATTTTTAATGACTTCCTTTATAATGGCAGATTTTAAATCCCCATAAGATACATCTGGAGAATGCTGGGTTGAGACAACAATAGTATCTACCCTTTTTGGCTTGCCATTCATATATTCAATGGTGACCTGGGATTTTCCATCCGGTCTTAAAAAATCAAGAGCCCCGTTTTTTCTAACCTGGGCCAACCGCTTGGCCAGCTTATGGGCATAAATAATCGGCATGGGCATCAGCTCCGGGGTTTCATTGGTTGCAAACCCGAACATCGAACCCTGATCACCTGCACCCTGCTCCTTGTAAAGTCCTTCGCCTTCATCAACCCCCTGGGCAATATCAGCCGATTGTTGATCAATACTGGTAATAACCGAGCATGTCTGCCAGTCAAACCCCATGCTTGAGGAGTTATATCCAATATCTTTGATGGTACTTCTGACCACTTCAGGAATATCCACATAGCAATCAGTGGTAATTTCGCCGGCAACCATTGCAAGGCCTGTGGTCACCAATGTCTCACAGGCAACCCTGCATTTTTTATCTTCAGCCATGATAGCATCAAGGATGCTGTCCGATATGGCATCTGCTACTTTATCAGGGTGACCTTCTGTCACAGACTCAGATGTAAACATGAAAGATTGTTTTTCTGACATTACGAACTCCTTTTATATTAGGATAATTTTATTCATCAAATAATTTATATTTACGGCTATAATTAATAAGTTTTTATTTTCTCTTTGTCAATGATGCCGGCTCCTTCCTACACCATATTTTTTCATTTTCGAAAAAATCATAAATTACTTGACAATTATCTCACAATTTTTATTCTTTGATTAGATTTGAAACACTAATAATTATAATCTTGGAGAAAACATGCCGGAAAACAGAGTAACAAGAATTACAGGGATCGGTTCTGCACTCGTTGATATTTTAATCAATGAATCTGACCAATTTTTAACAACCCTTGGAAAAAAAAAGGGGGGGATGACCCTTGTAGAAAATAAGGATATCCAACAGATATTAGCCCAAACGAATCAAACACCTATTGTTGTTCCCGGCGGTGCTTCGTGCAACACAATCGTCGGTGTCGGCAGTCTTGGCGGAGATGCCAGATTTATCGGCAGAAGGGGAAATGATGCCTATGGTGAGACTTTTGAGAAACAGGTGATTAAATGTAATGTTGAACCCGTTGTTTCAATCTCCGACTCTCCAACAGGTAAAGTTTTATCTGTCATCACACCGGATGCCCAGCGGTCCATGTTCACTTTCCTTGGTGCGTCCACAGAACTTGATCCCGAATTCATCACCTCCGACATGTTTAAAGAGACGGCCATTTCCATGATCGAAGGGTATCTTTTATTCAACAAGGATTTAATGATGGCTGCACTAAAGGCTGCCAGGGCGGCAGGATCTCTTATCGCTCTTGATCTTGCAAGCTTTGAAGTAGTCAATACATTCAGAGATATGCTTGAAGATATCATAAAAAATTTTGTTGATATCCTTATTGCCAATGAAGATGAAGCCAAGGCATATACAGGGTACGATAATGAACGAAAAGCCATTGAAGAAATGTCTCAACGTGTCACATATGCTGTCCTGAAAGTTGGCAAAAGAGGCAGTTATGTCTCATACAATAACAATATCACAAGGATCAAAGCCCATTCGGGAAATGTCCCAAAAGATACCACCGGGGCCGGAGATCTCTGGGCAGCCGGATTCCTTTTTGGAATTGCCCATGGATTTCCCATTGAAAAAAGTGGGCGGATCGCGTCTGCCTGCGGCTATGAGGTTTGCCAGGTCATGGGAGCTCAGCTGCCCGAAGAGGCCTGGTCAAGGATAAAAAAATTGATGTAAAATCAGAGTACCTAAAATAATATTCTTAGTGGTCTCCTAAAAAAAAATAACAGCCTTAGAGATTATTAAATACAATTTTAAACACATCTTTGTATTTTTTTGCAAAATGAAATGTGATGCCGTCTTTAATGTGGTCTGGAAGTTTTTTGAAATCAGGCTTACACCCCTCGGGCAAAATAATCTCTTTTATACCTATTCGCCGGGCAGCAATAATTTTCTCTTTAATACCACCAACAGGAAGGACGTCACCCGTCAAGGTCATTTCTCCCGTCATGGCAAGGGGACGGTCAATTGCCTTTCCAATTGCAAGGGAAACCAACGCTGTTGTAATAGTAACCCCGGCACTTGGGCCGTCCTTTGGAGTTGCTCCTTCCGGCACATGGATATGAATAAAGGCATTATCAAAATATTCTTTATCAATCTTAAAGGATGCAAGATTTGCCCTCACATGACTGTAGGCAATGGCTGCCGACTCCTGCATCACTTCCCCGAGCTTTCCGGTCAGCTTGAATCCCGGATTTTTCCCATGAACCTTTACCGCCTCAATGGGAAGAGTTGCCCCGCCAAGCTGGGTCCAGGCAAGGCCGGTTACTACGCCAACGCCTGACATTTGTTTTTCATCTTTGAAAATCGGCGGTCCCAGATAATCTTCCAGTGATTTAATATTGATCCTGATTTTCTTCTTCTTTCCTTTTAAAAGGGTCACAATACTTTTTCTAATGATTTTATTGAAAAGTTTTTCAATATTTCTGACACCTGCTTCCCTTGCAAAGCCCTCAATAAGAAGACGGATAGTAGGATCTGTGATGGTGATCTCTTTGGATGTCAGCTTATTTCTTTTTAAAAGTTTTGGCCAGAGATGCTTTCTGGCAATCTGAATTTTTTCTTCA
This sequence comes from Desulfobacula sp., assembly GCF_030611305.1. Taxonomy (GTDB): domain Bacteria; phylum Desulfobacterota; class Desulfobacteria; order Desulfobacterales; family Desulfobacteraceae; genus Desulfobacula. The sequence goes on from NZ_JAUWQB010000046.1 coordinate 9,110, forward strand.
GTAATATAGCCAGACAGATTAATCCGATCCATCCGGTCCAGAAGTGGCCTTGGAATCGTATCAAGCTGGTTGGCTGTACAGATAAATAAAACTTTGGATAAATCAATCCGAAGATCCATGTAATGATCGAGAAACTCGGAATTCTGTTCAGGATCAAGCACTTCAAGTAATGCAGATGCCGGATCACCCTGGTAAGATACTCCGATTTTATCCACCTCATCCAGCATGATCACCGGATTTGCCACTTGGGTATCTTTTAAAGCCTGGACCATTTTTCCGGGCAATGCCCCTACATAGGTCCTTCTATGCCCTTTGATCTCAGCCTCATCTCTCATCCCGCCAAGACTGAACCTGTAGAACTTTCTTCCAAGGGCCTCGGCAATTGATTTTCCAATGGAAGTTTTACCGACACCTGGCGGGCCGACAAACAAAATAATGGAACCGGAAAAATCTTTCTTATAAATTCCGGCGGCAAAAAACTCTATAATCCTTTCTTTTACGTCGGAAAGTCCAGCATGATCCCGGTCAAGGATTTTCTCAGCCCGTTTAATATCAATATTATCCCTGGAATAGATCCCCCATGGAAAGGCTGTGATCCAGTCCAGGTAGTTCCGGGTCACCCCGTATTCTGAAGACCCTGTCTCAAGTACGGCTAATTTTTCGATCTCTTCTTCAAACCGTTTAACCACGTGTTCGGGTGGTTTTAATTTTGCAAACTTGTCTTTAAATTTATCTACATCCGAGGTTTTATCATCTTTCTTCAATCCAAGCTCTTTCTGAATTGCTTTAAGCTGTTCTTTTAAAAAGAATTTACGCTTATTATCATCCATCTGGATGTTGAGATCTTTTTGTATTTTGCTCTGTAGCTTTGCAATTTCTATTTCTTTTTGCAGCAGCATCATGACTTTCTTCATCCGATCTATAACAGAGGCAAGCTCTAAAACTTCCTGTAAATCTTCACCGGAAGCAGTGGTAATACCGGCTGCAAAATCAGTCAAAGGGGAGGGTTGATCCGGACTGAACATGCCCAGGTATTGTTTTAAATCTTCAGAGTATAAGGGGTTCAGTGAGAGCAATTGCTTGATGGCATTAATAATGGCAATGGCATAGGCCTTAAGCTCATCTTCATTCTCTTTGATTTTTTCAAAATACTCTACCCGAACTGCAAAGGGCGGTTTGTCCGATAAAAACTGTTTGATCCGAAATCTTTCAAGCCCCTGTGCAATAAACTGGATATTTCCTTGAAGATCTGTGATATTCATCATCCTGACAATACAACCCACCTCGGGAAAATCTTCTTTATACACATATTTCCCCTTCACTTCCTTCAGATAAGCAAGGCCCAAAAGGTTCTTAGAATCTTTGGATGCCTTCCTCAACGTTGCTTCCCATCTTTTCTTACTGACCATAAGGGGTTGAACCTGTGCAGGCAAATGAGGACGGCCCGTGATGGGAATAAGATATAAAATATCCGGTTTTATGCTTTGCTGAACCAGTTGACCGTCTTTCTTTCCGTTATCGGCTTCGACTATTTCCGGTGTAATCGGCTTGTTGTCATCAGTCATAAACCACCTCTTAAAAAAAATTGATATGATACAAACACTGAATACTACCTTTATTATAATATTGTTTAACTTCTGACAACCTGAAAAGCAAAATCCATACCAACCTTAATACTGACACTCACCTTCAGCGATAGTATCTCTAACAGATCATGGGAGAAGAACCTTTACCAGCTGTGCAAATCCGATCCCTCCTTTTCCTTTTGTTATCCAGGCAGGTTTAAATGCAAGTCTGTCACAAAAAGAAAGGACATTGGCAACACCAACTGAGTTGGGAAAATATTCAAACATAGGCTCATCATTGGGAGAGTCTCCGACAAAAACAATCTTTTCCTTTATTGCGTCCAGATCTGTTTTAAATACTTCCCTGAACATTATTTTAGTCATGGAAAGTTTGTCATAGGCACCAAACCAGCCGTTCACATGGATAGAACTGACTTTTGCAGTTGCACCATATTGTTCAAATATATCAACAATCCTATCAATGTCAGTTTGGGAAAGAGGAGGAACATCTTCAGCAAAATCGATGGCAAGATCAGCCTCCCTGTATGGTTGATCAGCCGAGACCACACACCCTGGAACGGATTGCAGGATCTTAAGTTTAATATCATCCAATTTAATTTTATCCTGTTCCCGTTCCTGATCTGTTTTAAAATATCTGCGCATCATTTTTTTTGTATGGATATCATAAACAAAATAAAAGGCGCCATTTTCACCGACAATCCCGTCAACCGGCCACATCCTGGCGATATGGTCACACCATCCAGAAGGTCTGCCCGTGATGGGGATAACTTTTATACCGGCATTGTCAAGGTCTTCCATGGCCTGGAAAGCACATGCCGGTATTCTGCCTTCATGGGTTATGGTGTCATCAATATCTGTAAGCAGATAAGTAATGGCAGACCTTTTTTCCCGTGGAAAGTCTTTTATTGATTTCATACCCATTGCCGTACTATTTTTCTTTCTCAATCAGGCCTTTTACAAACCATCTTTGCATTAAAAGCACGACCAGAACAGGGGGCAGCATGACAAGGACGGCAGCTCCCAAAGCAAGATTCCACTCGGGCAGATCATCTGCCTGGGGTATCAGATTTTGAAGGCCGATAACAGCAGTTGTCATTTTAGGATTGGTTGTAACAAGCAGGGGCCAAAGGTATTGATTATAGCCATATACGAATTCAATGACCACAAGGGCGGCAATATTAGTTTTGGACAGGGGGAAAAGGATTTTCCTGAAAAAGGTCATGGGGGATGCCCCATCCATTTTTGCTGCCTCGCAAAGTTCTTCCGGAACGGTCAGGAAAAACTGCCTGAACAAAAAAGTACAGGTTGCAGATGCAACCAGAGGCAGAATGAGTCCTGTATGGCTGTCAAGAAGACTCCAATTGAGGCTAATTGTTATATCATTGCCAGTAAACCATGACAAAATACCATCCAAGTGCAAAAGATCGCACAGAGCCTGGATTGGATTGAGGACATTGGCAGCCATTTCGTAGGTGGGAAGGATCCTGACTTCCACGGGCAGCATCAAGGTACAGAAAACCGAGGCAAAAGCCACAACCCTGAATTTGTAATCAAAGTAAACAATGGAAAAGGCGCCGATCATGGATACGGTAATTTTGCCAATAGTGATACCAGAGGCCATAATAACGGAATTTAAGATCTGGTTTCCAAGATCTCCCCTTGACCAGGCTTCTTTCATATTGATCATAAACTGGTCCCCCGGAATAAGCGGCATGGGGACTTTAACTACTTCTTCCAAAGGCAGGGTTGCCGCAATAAGGCTGTAAAGTATTGGAAATCCAACAATAAATATTCCCAGCAGTAAAAATGCATAGGTAAAAAAATCAAGTACCGGGGTTTTTTCAACCATAATATTTATCCGCCATACTGTACCTTTTTTTCAAGAAACCTGAACTGAAGAAAGGTAATAACAATGATCAGGGACATGAGAACCACGGACTGGGCAGCCGAAGATCCCAAATTTAAGCCCACAAATCCATCCTGATATACCTTGTAAACAAGAATATTTGTAGAACCGCCAGGTCCCCCCTGGGTCACTGTATGAATAATACCAAATGTTTCAAAAAAAGAATAAATAATATTCATCACCGTTAAAAAAAAGAAAGTCGGGGATAATAAAGGAAAGGTGATGAACCAGAATCTTTTGAAAGGACTTGCACCGTCAATGGCTGCCGCCTCAATCAAGGATTTGGGTATGGCCTGCATGCCTGCCATGAAAAACACGAAATTGTAGCTGATTTGCTTCCAGGCACTGGCCATGACAATCATTACCATGGCATCGCTTCCGTAGAGAACCGGGTTCCAGTCAACTCCAATCCATTCTTTAATACCCAGGGCAACAATTCCATAGGAGGGATGGAGCAAAAAAAGCCACATTATACCCGAGATTGCCGGTGCTACAGCATAGGGCCAGATCAGCATGGTTCTGACCAATGCTTTTGCTCTAAGCGCCCTATTGGCCATGGAGGCAATAAAAAGTCCCAGGGATAGGGATACAGCGGCAACAGCAAGACTAAAAGCAAAAGTGGTGAAAATCGATTTCAGGTAAAGGGGATCTGTAAAAAGCTCAATATAATTATAAAACCATACAAACTTGGATTGTCTTCCAAAGGGATCACTTAAAAAAAAAGACTGGGCAAGTCCCTGGACAGCCGGCCAATAGAAAAAGGTCAGTGTGACAAGTATCTGGGGAAATATCAGCAGATAAGGCAAATATTTTGATTTGAAGAATGAACGTTTTATCATGGGCAAGAAAAGGAGTCAGATAAATATCAGTCTATTTATCTGACTCCTTTGGTTTCTATTTATTCATAGGTTTTTTCAAAAGTTCTCAACTGGATATTACTTCTTGCTGCTGCATTATCCAGGGCTTCCTGGGGAGATTTTTTCCCACTCCAGACAAGCTCCAGTTCTTCATTGATAATGTTTCTGATCTGAACAAAGTAGCCAAGCCGCAACCCCCTTGATATCTTAGTCGGGATAGCCCGGTTGAGCTGGCTGATACCCACTTCCTGGAGCGGATCAGTTTTATAATATCCCTTGGATTTCAAAGATTCATAGGCATCAATAGTAATGGGGAAATACCCGGTTTCCTTGTGCCAGTATTCCTGCATCTCATTACCGGCCAGAAATCTTAAGAAAGCTGCAACTCCCTTATATTCTTCTTTTGAGTGACCAGTGAGTACCCATAGGGATGCTCCGCCAATGATAGAGTTCTGGAGTTTTTTAGTACCTGCTTCCACTGGAAGAGGAGCTGCATCCCATTTAAAATCCTTGACTCCTTTTTTTAATTTTGCAATGCCGCTGATGGAATCAATATAAAAGGCTGCGTTCTGAGCCATAAATTCTGATTTCGGACCCTGGTATTTTTGCCCGCCATACATGAACCGGTTGTCATCTGCCCATGATTTAAGTCTTGTAATATGCTTTACTACCTGGGGATTATTAATCAAGAGCTGGCAGTCAAGTCCTTCATACCCGTTGGCTTTGCTGGCAAAGGCAATATTGTGAATGGCGCTGTAATTTTCTATCTGGGTCCATGACTGCCATGCCGTAACCATGCCGGTCGGAGCAATCTTAGCCTCGACAAGTTTTTTAGTGATTTCGCCCAGTTCATCCCAGGTAATGGGTTCAGATTTTGATAAAGGTGCAATACCTGCTTTTTTAAACATGTCTGCATTGTAATACATAATGGGTGTGGAAGAGTTAAAAGGCATTGACATGAGATTTCCATCGGCATTCATATAATAGGAAAGAACTGCCTGAAGATATCTTGACCAGTCCACATCAATCCCGGCATCCTTCATCAGCTCAAAAACCGGATAAATGGCCCCTGAAAGCATCATGGTCTGGGTTCCCACTTCAAAAACCTGGAGAAGATGGGGTTGTTTTTTAGCTCTAAAGGCCGCAACTCCTGCATTCATTGTTTCATCATAGTTGCCTTTGTTGGTTCCGACAACTTCATACTCTGACTGAGATGCGTTAAATTCATTAATCATGTTCTTAACCACTTCACCCCTGGCACTTCTCATGGCATGCCACCAGTTAATGGTTATGGGTTTGGCAAAAACAGATGCTGGGAACACAAGGCATACTGCAATAATTAAAAATACAAACAATTTCGATAATTTCATCTTCTTCTCCTCCTTACCTGAATTATATTGAATTTTTCATTTTGTCGAACCTGCCAATAAAAAAACCTGTCTATTTTTATTGCATTGCGTTAAAATTATTAGAATATTGGCAGAGAGTCAAGATTAAATTTATTTTAAAAAAAAGAATTGCATATTGATAATTTTTGTAGTTTTATGATCTTTAATGAAAAGGATAAAAATCTTAATAGAATCTAAGCATCAGGATATTAAATGGCTGAGTTAAAGTTCAATAATGTTATCAAAAAGTATGGCAAAATCGAGGTTATTCATGAATTAAACCTTGATATAAAGGACAAAGAATTCATTGTCCTTGTAGGACCTTCAGGGTGCGGTAAATCAACCCTGCTTAGAATGGTTGCAGGGTTAGAGGAGATAACCCGCGGCACGATTTCCATTGATGATAAAATAGTCAATGATATTGCTCCAAAGGACCGGGGCCTTGCCATGGTGTTTCAGAACTATGCTCTTTATCCCCATATGAATGTGTATGATAATATGTCCTTCGGGTTAACATTGCTGAAAACACCCAAAAACGAGATCAAGCAAAGGGTAAAGGAAACGGCGACTATTCTGGGCCTTGAAGACCTGCTGTTAAGAAGGCCCCATGAGCTCTCCGGAGGTCAGCGCCAACGAGTGGCCATGGGACGGGCCATGGTCAGGAAGCCTTCTATTTTTCTTTTTGATGAACCTTTGTCAAACCTGGATGCCAAGCTTCGTATCCAGATGAGGGCAGAAATAAAAATGCTGCATCAGAGGGTAAATTCCACAATGATTTATGTTACCCACGACCAGGTAGAAGCCATGACCCTGGCCGATCGGATTGTTGTTCTAAGGGATGGACATATCGAACAGGTTGGCACACCCATTGAACTTTTTTCAAGTCCGGTAAATACGTTTGTCGCAGGATTTATCGGCACCCCGCCCATGAACCTCGTTGACTGCAAAATCAATAAAGAAAAGAACCAAACCTTTGTCCAATTTGAGGACGGACTTAGTATTCCTGTTCCAGATAAGGAAGGAACCCAGTTGGTTCATGATCAGAAAGTTGTATTCGGGCTTCGAGCAGAAGAAATTACACCGGTAAATACCCATACACAGCTTCCTGAAGACTGGATATTCCGAGCTAATGTCATGGTTTTTGAACCATTGGGAAATGAAACCCAGCTTCATGTGGATATTATGGGAATTAGAGTTTTGTCTAGAAGCGAAGGAAGACGGATTGTCAGGGCAAATGAAGAGATTAATCTGGGCATGAACCTCAATGAAATGCATTTATTTGATGCCAAAACCACCCGGGTAATTTACTGATTCACCTCTAGGATATTTCAAGTTAGATGATACTAGGAAGCCTGCTCTTTATTTTGCAATAATAACGGTTATACCCATCTCCTCCAGTTCTTTTTTAACGCCCGGCTTGATTCCTGCGTCAGTAACCAGGATATTAACCTTAGCTATGGGTGCTGTCACAAAATTTGATACCACACCCATCTTACTGCTGTCGGCAACCACAATGACCGGGCCCAGAGTCTGATCAATCATCAGACGGGCCACTGCGGCTTCTTCCTGGATAGGGGTTGTCAAGCCGAATCTTATACTGACCCCGTCAACACCGATAATGGCCTTGCTGCCGCAGACATTTTTAAGTAGGGTATGGGTAAAATTTCCAATCAAAGAGTTTGATTGCCTGCGGAACAGCCCACCGGTTAAAACCACCTCAATTTCAGGATTCTCAATTTCCATAAGGGCATTTGCATTACTGGTAATGACACGAAGATTTTTCCCTGACAAATGTCTTAAAACCTGTGTGTTGGTAGAACCGGTGTTAATAAGAAGTGTATCGCCGGGGTCAATGATCTTGCCGACGGCAATACCTATTTTTTCTTTCTGTGTCCGGTGTTTCTGGTTTTTTTCCACATAAAGAGGTTCGACTTTTAAACGGCGGCGCAAAATAGCCCCCCCATGGGTTCGTTCCAGTACCCCCCTTTTTTCCAACACATTAAAATCCCGACGGATGGTCAGTTCTGTCACATCAAACAATTTACTTAACTCGGTAACCCTTACAATTCCTTTTTCTTCAATCAGTCTCTGAATCCGCGCCTGCCGGTCGACCGGTATTAAAGTTTGGGCCATATTTTTTTACCTCCGAATTAAAAATAATGAATGTTTTATATCAGGATTAGAAAGCCAGATCAATTCATCAAAAAAATAAACGAAAATACTTGTATAAAAACAATAAAAAAGATATAAAAACAATAAAAAAGAAACATATTAATTCAAGATTTCAAATTTGCATTTTTGAAAAAGAACCAACATCCAGTAAAATTACCCCTTCTGGTTGCAACTGGAGACGATATTGTGGAAACAGATGTATTAATCATAGGCGGAGGCGTCACAGGCACCGGGATTGCCAGGGACCTGACACTTAGAGGGCTCGATGTTATTCTGATTGAAACAAGTGACCTGAATGCCGGTGCATCCGGCGGGAATCACGGCCTTTTGCACAGTGGTGCCAGATATGTCTGCTCTGATCCCGAGGCAGCGGTTGAGTGTGCTACTGAATTGGAAATATTAAAAAAGAATGCGGGGCATTGCATCGAGGAAACCGGGGGACTTTTTGTTGCTGTTAAGGGAGATAAAGAAAATTACATTACTGATTTTCCTGATATGTGTAAAAAATCCGGGATTCCGTCTAAAAAAATAGATCCGAAAGAGGCCAGGGAAATGGAGCCGTCATTGTCGGATGAAACAATCGCTGTGTATAAAGTTAATGACGCCTCCATTAATCCGTTTAAATTGTCCATTGAAAATATAAACGATGCCGTTTCCAGGGGATCCTGTTACCTCAGCCACACCAGAATTGAAACGTTCAAGATAGAAAACAAGGCCATCGTTTATGCCCGGGTTCGAAACCAAATCAGTGGTGAAATCTATAAAATAAAAGCAAAAACCTATGTCAATGCAACCGGAGCGTGGGCCGGAAGCATTGCTGCCATGGCCGGGATTCACATCAGCATGGTTTTTTCCAAGGGAAGTCTTCTGGTCACAAGTAAGCGAATCACAAAGAGGGTGATTAGCCGCCTGAGAAAACCCACTGACGGAGATATCCTGGTTCCGGGCGGCGTTGTTTCAATCCTCGGAACCACTTCCGTAAGGATCAAGTCCCCGGACAACATCTATCCCACGGTCAAAGAGGTGGATTATATTATCAGTGAGGGCGAAAAACTGATACCTGAACTGAAAACCTGCCGATATATCCGGGCATATGCAGGTGTGAGGCCCCTGGTCAGCATGGGAAAAGGCGATGACAGGGATGTGAGCCGCGGATTCACTTTGCTGGATCATGAAAAAGACCAGGTTCATAATTTTATCACAATTACAGGGGGCAAACTGTCTACATACCGGTTAATGGCAGAAAAGACATCCGATATCGTCTGTAAAAAACATCGGGTCTCAGTGGAATGCCGGACAAAAACCATCCCATTGCCGTCCACCCATAGCGGAGAATGGTCGGAACCGGGTGTTCTGGTCAATGATCCGTTCAAATCCGATGCGTTGGAAGATCCTTTTCTTTGCGAATGCGAAATGGTTCCGGCCAGTGCAATAAATACAGTAATTGATTCAATTAAAAATAATGGCGGAAAACCTGATCTTTCATCCATCGCCCTCAGAACCAGGGTTGGGAAGGGGCCTTGCCAGGGGGCTTTTTGCAGTATAAGGATACTTTCACATCTCCATGACAGGGGGGAGATTATAGGTCAAACCGGTATAAACGATCTGAAATATTTTTTAAATGAAAGGTGGAAAGGGGAACAATCCTTGTTATGGGGCCAGGCACTTGTCCAGTCCTCTTTAAAGGAAATGATACATTGCGGTTTATTCGGCCTTGAACTTGTTTAAAAATGAAAGATAAAAAATATATCACATGTGACATAACAGTGATTGGTGCCGGTTTTGCCGGCATGGTTGCTGCGGCTCGCGCTTCTGCCCTCGGCTTAAAAACGGTTCAGACGGGTAATTCATCACAACTTTATTTTGCAAGCGGTTTATTTGATTTTTTAGGTGTCTATCCGCTTCATTCACGAATACCCTTGAAAGATCCCCGAACAGGCCTGGAATTATTACAAAAAGAGATGCCAGACCATCCGTATTCAAAAACCGGCTTGGAAGCAATATTGAAAAGTTTTGATTTTTTAGCCCGGTTTTTACAATCAACCGGACTTAATTACGTTAAACCAGATAAAAGGAACAGATCTGTTCTCACCGCTGCCGGTACATTTAAACCAACCTGTATGATTCCTGAAACTATTTCAAAAGGCTGTCTGCTAAAAAATAATACACCCTTATTGCTTGTAGACTTTAAAGGGCTAAAGGGTTTTTGTGCCGGACAAATGGCGGATGTTTTAAAAAAAATCCATCCCAATATTCTTACTTTAAGTGTGGATGTGCCGGGGGAAGGCGGCGATTTAAATCCAACATATTTTGCGACACTGTTTGAAGATTCTTCCTTTCTCAAAAAGCTTGCCACGCAAATTTCTCCTTTTTTAGATAAGGTTGAACTGATGGGGATGCCTGCGGTATGCGGTGTAAATAAAAGTCTTGATGCACTTACCCGTCTGGAAAAAATGACCGGTCTTGATATTTTTGAAATTCCGATGATGCCGCCTTCCATTCCAGGATTACGGCTGAAAAATGCATTTGAAAAAAAACTGGCTGAAAACAATGTTCATTTTTTGACTCAGGCAAAAATCAAGTCACCACAGTTTAACGGATCTGAATTTGTTTTAGATGCGGTGAATCAGAATATGGAAACTCAAATAAGATCCAGGGGGGTTATTCTTGCCACGGGAAGATTCCCGGGAGGAGGACTCCATGCCCAAAGAGGCTATATACAGGAAACCGTGTTCAACCTGCCGGTTTATCAACCAGACAAAAGAAGCCTTTGGCATCACATCAATTTTTTTGAACAACAAGGACACATGATTAACACGGCAGGCGTGGAAACAGACAATGTTTTCCGACCTGTGGATACACATGGCGCTGTTGTTTATGAAAATCTTTATGCAATTGGGACAATTCTTGCCCACAATGACTGGGTCAGGCTCAAATCAGGTTCAGGAGTGTCAGCTGTAAGCGCATTTACATCGGTTAATGATTTTTATAAAAAAAGTGCGGCGGGACACTGATGTTTCAGATTGCTTTATATACATCATTAATTCTATCAACAGCAGGTCTTTTATTCCAGGTTTACCGGTTTAAAAAAAAAGGCTCCTTATGGGTGCCAAAATTAAAATTGAATTTAGACTTAAAGCCAGCCCTTTTCAACACGATTTTTCAATCAAGGCTGTTTCGTGCATCAAAAACAAGATGGGCAGTTCATTTTCTTGTGTTTTCAGGTTTTATCTATCTGGTTTTTTTCCACGCATTGGACGAATTGACTGTCTTTAACCTGTTTCAATACTATCAGCCCACTCTTGATCCCTTTCAGTTCCTGAGAAATTTTGCCGGTTTTCTGGTACTGGTCGGATGCATAGGATTTTTGTTTAGAAGAAGTTTCAATACCCGAATCAACCAGGATAACAAAATAAAATATAAAGGGATTTTTTCCATTATCCTGATCCTTTTAGTGATTACTTCAGGGTTTATGCTTGAAACAATAAAAATCATCTCAGAACCTGCGTTTTTAGAAATGGTTGAAGACTATTCCGATCTGGATGAGGAGACAGGCCTTGATAATCTGAAAATTTACTGGAAAACCCATTATCAGGTTAGTTTTAAAAAAGACCTCCTCATTACCGAAGATACACTTGAACGAGGTAGACTTTTAAACAATGACTACTGCCTTGACTGCCACTCAAAAATAAAAAGTGCCTTTGTATCAAATGCTTTTGCCATGCATCTTGGAAAACCTGCAAACTTTTTAAACCATTACCGTGCAGACAATTGGCTGTATCCGATTCATTACCTGCTTTCATTTTTAATGCTTGTCTGTCTTCCTTTTTCACGATTTTTCCATATGTTACTGATTCCTTTTGCAAGTGCAAGACATAAAGTGACGGACAAATACTTTCAAAAAAAAGCGGTATTCATTCACCCTGCAACCCTTGCTGCATGCACAAACTGCGGTATCTGTTCAGAGGTCTGCAGTGTTTATCCAAACTTTCTAATCACACGGAATAAACAGATCCTGCCCCATTCCAAAATCGAATCTGCCAGAAAAATCATATTCACGGCACATCTGAAGCCGGAAGAGCTGAATCAGCTTCAACTTGGGAATGATGACTGTACAATGTGCAATAATTGTACGGATATCTGTCCTTCAGGAATTGACCTTCAGGGATTATGGAAGACACTTCCGCAAACACTTCAAAAAATGGGATATCCGGATAATTATACCTTTGTAAAAGATAAGGCACTTCAGGAGTGGGGAAACAAAGAATCGGAAAAAGAGCAGGCCACCGGGGCACATGAGCTGACTGAAAATCTTACCGGTCGTGTTTATTCTTTTGAAAATTGTGTTCAGTGTACCATTTGCACCAATGTCTGCCCCGTCGTTGCTTATGGTGGCAACGATAACGACATGACTCCCCAGCAAATAATGAACCTGTTAAGGCTGGGGAAAAAACAGACGGCTGCAGGAACCCGAATGGTCTGGAACTGCCTGACCTGTTATTTATGCCAGGAACATTGTCCCAGTGAAATAAAAGTTGCAGATATCATTATAGAACTTCGAAACATCTCAAATCAAGCGGCCGACAGGTTAAAAATCATGAACGCAGCGGACAAGGCGAACAAATTATGAAACTTGCATACTTCCCGGGGTGTAAAATAAATTTTTATTTAAGAGACTATGACACCTCTTTTAAATCTTTAATGGAAAAACTGGGTGTGGACCTGGTTCAACTTCCATTCAATTGCTGCGGTTATCCTGCCCGGAGCACCAGTTTTGAAATTTCTGTTTTCTCCTCCATAAGAAATTTTGCCCTGGCACGAAAATATGATCTGGATATCATCACTCCCTGTAAATGCTGTTTCGGGCAACTCAAATACGCATCTTACCAATGGCATGAGAACAAAGAATTAAAACAAAGAATGGATTGCCTTCTTGCAGATGAAAATCTTTTCTGGGACGGAAAAACGAAAATCAAGCATCTTCTTTCGTTTCTTTATAACGACATTGGAGTGCTTGAAATTAAAAAGAAAATTGATCATAAACTGCCTGAAAAGAAAATTGTCACCCAATACGGCTGTCACGCGTTGAGGCCATTTACTATCACCGGGTTTGACAATCCGCACGCACCCGGAATTTTTGAAGAACTGATAAACATCACCGGATTTAAAACCGTTGAATGGTCAAAAAGCACTGAATGCTGCGGAAATCCTATTTATACAAGCAATAAAAACCTGTCTTTAAAAATACTGAATTCCAAATTAAAAGCAGCCTCAGAATCAGGGGCAGACCATATCTGCACTGCATGTACCCATTGTCAGATACAATATAATGATTTGTCATTTCAAAATGAATGCCAGAAACACAATATCACTCCGGTCCTTTTTACACAAATTCTTGGTGCTGCATTGGGAATCAAGAAAGAAAAATTGGGCGAAGACAGGCTGCCCATATTTGATTTAAGGGTATCTTGAATCCATCTTCCAGGCTGCCGTAGCTGTCAAGCCTTTATGCTTCCTGACAATATAATTGTCTTTTGATATGCGCTCAAGATAAGGACGAATAATTTTTTCAAGCTCAGTGTCGGTTTTTTTGCTCACTTCTTTAAAAAAGGCCATCTGCCGGCCAAATTCTTCTTTAACCAAAACTGTCTGGTCCCATTCAATGGTATCAAAGGTAATCTCCGGGAAAAAGCCCAAAGAAAACAATAGATTTATTTTATACAAAATACTCTGGGGTTTATCTTCAAGAGCTGTTTCCACGATTTTTTCCCATAAATCAGAGAGAATCGGGTGGTTCCTTTTTGCGGCCCATCCCCGGATGGCACATCCTTTTTTTGAACAGCTCATCATTTTAAAAAAGGATTCCGGGCTTGCAACTCCCGGGGACATGAAGGCAATTACAAGATCAAACTTCTTTTTCCATCCTTTTGCTTCTATATCTATTTTATACCAGTCTTCATGAAGAACGGTGATATTTTTTTTAATATCAGGCGTGATATCCTGTTTAAATTGTTCCAGCATCCCCTTTGAAAAATCAAGGGCTGTCACCTGCGCACCGTGTTTTGCCAGCCCTATTGCAAGCCTTCCGGTTCCACATCCAATTTCAAGGACATTCATTCCGTCAAACAAAAGACCACTCTTTTCAAAAAATGACATTGTCTTTTTAAGCCGGCGATTCTTGACTTCTTTTTTATTCTGATCATATGTAGCGGCCGCATTGTCCCAGTATTTCTGACTGGAAAACCCCTTATGAACGCTGTAAGTATCGCTCTTTTTATCTTTCTCCCACTCGTTGAGCCAAAAATTTTTATTAAATATATTATCCATTTTCATTTAATCCGCTTTCATCATCTCCGGCAACAAAGATCCCTACCATATCATTAATGACCACGTACAAAGACGGGACAAAAACAAGGGTTAAAACAGTGGCTGCAACCAGACCGAAACTGATACTTACCGCCATTGGAATTAAAAACTGTGCCTGGAAACTGGTTTCCAGAAGAAGCGGGGAAAGGCCTGCGACCGTTGTCACCGAGGTCAGCAGAACCGGCCTGAACCTGTTTTGCCCTGCTTCAATGACAGCATCAAAAACCAGACTGCCTTTCCTGACCTTTGAATTGATAAAATTTATTAAAATCAAAGCGTCATTTACTACGATTCCGGACAGGGCAACAATTCCGAATATACTGATCATGGTGATATCAAGGTTCATGAAATAGTGCCCGATAATCGCACCGATGAGTCCAAAGGGAATGGCTGTCATGATAATTACCGGCTGGATATAGGATCTAAACTGACTGGCCAGGAGCAAAAATATAACCATTGCTGCAAGGGAAAATCCTAACTTAAGGCTATCAAGGGATTCTTCAGTCCTTTTGGCCTGGCCTTCCAAATCATAGGTCACCCCTGGAAATCGATTAACAAGGGTATCAAGATAATTCATTTTTAAATCTTCAACGATTTCCCGAGCATTAGCACTATCTTCATTGATATCGGAAATGACTGTAATGATCCTTTTTCGGTCTACCCGCTGGATGGTTGAATACCCTCTTTTCATTTCAATATCAGCCACCTGGTTCAAAGGAACTTGCCTTCCGTCCCGGGTTCTGATCCTTAACTCATCAATACTGGCTTCGGATTCCCTCTCTTTTTGAGGATATCGTACCATTACCTTGATATCATCTTTGCCTCTCTGGATCTTCAAAGCTTCATCGCCATAATAGGCTTGTCGTATCTGTGTAGCAATATCTGCCATTGTAACGCCTAAAGATTCAGCCCCTTTTTTGATATGAATCCGTTTTTCCATTTTACCCGGCCTAAAGGTATCCGTGATATCAAAAGTTCCCGGGTATTTTGCAATTTCCTGTTTCAACTCATCTGCGGCAAATTCAAGCTGGTCAAGATCCTTGCCCTTCAGTTGAATTTCTATTGGATTTCCACCCGGCCCGCCGCCGATAATGGAAAAGGTGAGCTGTTCTGAACCCAGAATATCTCCTGTCAGTTCCCGCCATTTTGCTGTTACTTCAGGTGCAGAGATATCAGGCCGTTTTGATGCCGATTGGATCTCAATCCAGGCCTCCCCGCAATGCCCGCCATATACGCCCGGTTTCCAGTCCCTTCTAGGAATGATGCCCACCTGTGAAAAATTATTAACAATCAAGTCTTCACCCCCCGCCACCCTGTCCCTGAAAAACGCATTGAGCTCAAAAGCCCCTTTTTCAATTTGTTTTACGGTCTTTTCTGTGGCTTCAAAGGGAGTTCCCAAAGGATATATAATCTCTGAAACAATCCAATTGCTGTCGGTTTTCGGAAAAAACACAAACGGCACATGTCCGCCTGCCAAAACCCCGATACTGACAATCAATATCCCAAACCCCATGGCCAGAGTGAAATACCGGTTTCGCACACAATATTTCAAAACAGGGGTATAGATTGAACGAATAAAAGCAATTAAGGCTTTTTCAATTCTGTCCCGAACCCATTTATGAGCATCCAAAATATCTTTTTTCAACCATTCCAGCCAGAAAAAGCAAATCCGGTAAATCAGACTTTTATTTTTTTTTGGCGGAGTAAGCGCATGATCAAGGTGAGCCGGCAAAATAATAAAGGCCTCTACAAGAGAAAAGGCAAGAATACAAATCACTGTCTGGGGCATGATGAAGATGAACTTTCCCATAATCCCGGTAATATGCATCAAAGGTGTAAATGCGACAATGGTTGTGGTAACTGCCATCACAACCGGCGCCCCGATCTGGGCAATGCTGTCAATCACCGCCTCTTTGGCAGATTTACCTGTTTTATAATGGGTATAGACATTTTCCCCGACAATAATCGCATCATCCACCAGAATACCCAATGTCATGATAAACCCGAACAGGGATAGCATGTTAATGGATGCGCCGAAATAGTTCAGGACAAGAAAAGCCCCCATAAATGATATGGGTATCCCGGACGCCACCCAAAAAGCAAGTCCAAGATCGAGGAACAGGGCCAATACGATAAATACCAGCAATATTCCCTGGACACCGTTTTTCAGCAAAAGATCAATTCTGTCCTGGACCATTTCCGCCATATCAAACCAATAGCCCAGGGTGATGCCTTTGGGAAGAGAATCCTTATGCGTTTTAATATACGCTTTAACTGTTTTTGAAATGGCAATGGTATCCTGGCTGTCCGTACGCCGGACGACAATAAGGGCTGCTGGTTTTCCATTAAACCTTGCCTTAATATCCGTATCTTCAAATCCGTCGATTACAGTTGCAACATCTCCAAGTTTAATGGTTGTCCCATCTTCCCTTGTCACCACGGGAATCTGTTCAAACTCTTCGCCCGTATAAAGTTTCCCCTTGGCCCGGACCAGAAATTCACCGCCTTTTGTCTTAATCTTACCACCCGGCAAATCAAGACTTCCTGTCTTTACAGCTATTGCAACCTGTTTGAAAGACAGATTAAATCGTCTCAAGTTTTCTTCAGACACTTCAATGGAAATTTCATAGCCTCTGACGCCAATAAGGCTTGCAAGGGAGATATCATCCGTATCTACAAGATCATCCCTTATTATCTCGGCAGTATCCCGCAACACCTTTTCATCCACGTCACCATAAATGGCCAGATAGATGGCCGGATCATTGTTTTTAATCTCGGTGATAACAGGATCTTCTGCTTGGTCGGGAAATGTGTCAATCAGGTCTATCTCAGTTCTTATTTCATCGAGTTTTTCATTAATATCCGTCCCGGCCGCAAGTTCCAATGTTAGCGACCCGTGCCCTTCAAGGGCAGTTGAGTACATTGTTTTTACATCTTCAAGGCTTTTGAGCTTCTCTTCAATCTTGATACAAATCCCTTCTTCAACTTCCTCCGGGGATGCGCCAGGGTATGTTACGGAAATATTGATCATATCAAGGGAAAACTGAGGAAACATTTCCCGTTTCATGTTTAAAACCGTGTACAGCCCTGCCACAATCAGAAAAACCATTATGAGGTTCACAGAGACCCTGTGTTCAACAGACCATTTGCCCAACGCTTTCATGTCTTATTTCCCATTTTGTTTGATATTGAGCTTCATTCCCTCAAAGGCACCTGGAAGGGGAGAAGAAATAATTTTATCACCCGAATTTAACCCGCTGTCAATATACATTTCTTCTTCAAACTTTCTTAAAATATTCACCTTTTTCATTTTTAAATGATTGTCATTCACTGTAAAAAGAATATTATCACTTTTTAACAGGTGCCTTGGCAGCACATAAATATTCTTGTAAGTTTCTCCGATAATACTGCACTTAACAAATGCACCCGGTTTTAAATTGAAAATATTTTTTATTTTTACATCCGTCTTCAGTATTTCAAGCGTCATGGGCAAGGTTCTTGTCTTTTCATCAATCTTTGCTTTTATCCGGGTGACTTTCGCATTCCATGCATAGGATTTCATTGAGTCAAAGTTGGCCATCATCACCTTTGCATCCGGTGTTTTCCCGTTTTCAAAAAAGGATTCAATCCATTTCATTTTTTCCAAAGGGATTCTCACATCCACATCCAGGCTGTCTTTTTGATAAATTGACCCCAGGGCTTGACCAGGATTGACATATTCCCCCTTTTCAGCAAATTTATCCAGAATCAAACCATCAAACTCAAATTTTATCCGGGTCTTCTCAAGTGCAAGGTCTGCTTTTTGGAAATCAACACGGGCCATGGTAAGAGCCGTATTTTTTTGTTCCATTAATGTGTCGGTTAATGAAAGCCTATTGGTAATATTCTGCAAGGCAATCTTTGCCTGTAAATATTGCTGTTCAGCTTTATCAAGACTGTTTTTTGAAGCAAATTGGTTTTTACTCAACGCTTTGATTCTTTTAAGTTCTTTTTTGGCAAGCTCTACATTGGCTTTGGAAAGCAAGATGTCATTTTTCAAATTTTCAATGTCCTGTTTCAAGCTTTTAATATCTGTTTTTGCCTGCCTGACCCGTACTTGTCCTGTCTGGCGATCCAGCTTATAAGACCTTTGATCAATCCTGATCAGAACCTCTCCCTTATTAATCACCCCGCCCTCAATAAAAGACGGATGGATATAATCGATTCTCCCTGGCACTTCCGCGGCAATTTTTACCAGTTTTCTTGGTTTAACTGTGCCAAAAGCATCCACTGTCATGACTTTTGAAACAGGTATTGCCACCATTACCCTAACGCTGGGGGGCGTTTTGACGATTTCTTTTTTCTCAGGTTCCTCTTTTAAAGATATAAGCAATTTTGCTAATGCAATGGCAATAGCCAAGACAACAACAACTCTTAAAAATCTTAAAAAAAATGAAGTGGTTTTTCTATCTCCTGATGTTTTTTCCATAATCGGTATTCTTCTCCTTGCTGACATGACCAAATCGATTTTCTGCATCCATTTGATTCATTTTATATACCAAGATTCTCATTTTGGAAAGAAATTTGAATATTATCAAATGGAATGTTTTTTACATTTAGCTTACTGCGGAAAAATGGCTTTTGCTGCTGGGCCTCGATATCCAATCATCATTTTGGGAGAAAATACTTTTTCAAAACAAGATAAATGTATATTATTGAGTTTAATCTGGAAGAATAGCTTCTGATAGCACTACTGGTTCATATACTGTAACCTGCGTGTTCAACTTAAAGGGCAACCAATATACCATATGTCATACTATCCAAAATTTATTAACCCTTTGAAAGAACCTCATTGATGAGCTTGCTCAGTTCATCCCTGGTTGCAGGTTTTATAATAAATCCAGAAAAACCGTATGCCTTGAAATTGGCAACTACCGGATCATCAGAATAACCAGTGATAACTATCCCTTTAACATCAGGATCAATTTCAAGAAGCCTTCTCATGGTCTCTTGACCTCCCATTCCGACTTTACTGGTTAGATCCAGGATTGCCACATCAAAGGGGTCTTTTGATTCCATGGCTTTTTTATATATTTCAAC
>NZ_JAUWQB010000130.1 GCF_030611305.1 Desulfobacula sp.
TTTTTCTATGCATATTACCTCTGTTTTTGTTTTATAATTTTTTGTTTTTGCGAATAAAAATAATACACGAAAACAGAGGCTTTTGCAACACAACAATCTGAAATTATTATGTAAATTATGTAAATTATAAATTGATTTCAACACCCTTTATAAATGATTAAAAATTGTTTTGTGGGGTTAAGATAAAACATTTATTTTTTGACAACCGAGACCATGAACTAATCAGGATTGTCAACTCGGTTTACGATGCAGATAACGCCTTAGGGTATACCCAAAAACTGTATTATCCTTTTTTTCACCCCTTGGGCATAAAGGAACTGGCGGAATCTAAAGGACTTAGAACGGCATATTCTATTGTAAACCTTCTTGAATCAATGGAAAGAGGGGAAATAGAAAACCGCCTGCAGGCCCTTAAAGGACTGAAAGATGATATTTTCAGTACGGCTGATGGTCCCATGCCGAAAAACACTGCCAGGGTTCTTCTTCAAATAATGAAAGAGCTTGTCAGGGCAAAAGGCGATGACTCTCTTCAGCTCCATCTGGCCCATGATTTCCGTATGGCGGCCTTTGGTAAACCCAGGGTGATAAGGAAATTGTTGAAGTATTACCATCTTCTGGAAATGCCTGAAGAATGGAACCAGATCACTTTTGACGATCACGTTCATGATGCCAACACTTCGGGTAGGAAATCTCCCACACATCTTATTATGGATGCCTGGATAAAGGGAATTCGCCGGTTAAGAGTGATTTATTATCATTATATTGAACCTATATTTGCTGCGGAACTTATAGAAGCAGCCAGGATTATGGAAATTGATCTTCGAATAGGAATTGAATTCTGGGCAGGATACCGGGATCGCATCATATCATTTATCTGGGTGTCCAGGGGGCTCCCCGACGTTGAGACATTCCTGTGTTTTCTTTCTGAACCCCAGGTCGTGAAATTTATGGAACAGGGGAAAGCTGTTTTAACCTTTCAGAAGAATTGTGTTTTACGTCTTTTGGATGATTTCAATGAGCGGCAGTTGGATAAAATGTGTCGAGATTTTGATATTGATATGAAAAGGCTTTGTCCCAATCAGTTTTTACGGTTTGCATCTCCCGGACAGCCCTCAATCCTCCATCTTGGGGAGTATATTCACTCTGAGGCAGTCAGGGCAATGAAACACCGTATTGAAGAGTTGAACCGGATCTTCAGCCTGTCCGATGCCAGGGAACAGCAAAAGATAAAAAACCTGGTAGAAAAAATGGATTGTTTTAGTGCCAAAGATATTATTTCTATTTATGTATGCCCGTCACATTATCCTGATATCCCCCATTTCTTTGAAATCTGCAACGATCCTGATGTCCCTGACAGGCTTAAATTGAATTTCAAAGAGCTTCTTAGAAACATTGAACGGCTTCATCATGGTTTCAGAATCACCCTCAATTTGGGGAATCTGAAACCGGAAGACATCCTTGAGATCCTTTATGAGGGCAATGGCCTCATAAACCGGCTTGAAATAGTAAATTTAAAAGATTTTATCGCCGGGAAAACAGATCATATCTTTTCAGTTAATGAGCTCCAGGAATCCATTAATACCGGAAGCTTATTAAAATTAAAACGGGTGGTCCGTCAAATTATCTGGAGTGTAGATCAGAGTGGATATGCGGATAAGAATGATCGAATGGAAAAACTTGTGGATATTCTCTATGATATTGATGCCCTGAAAAATATGTATGCGGTACGGCCACTCAAATCTAGAATAGGGAGTGATTCAAGCGGAAGGTCTCACCAGGCATATGGAATGGGATTTGGGATTGTCAAAACTCTGGCTTTCAGGGCCAGAAAAGAAATCAGGAAAACAACCGGGGGCAGGTTGATCCTTCCGGCAAGCATCAAGGTGAACCAGAGGATGACATCGGTTCCGTCAAACAGCGTGAAACCGGTTTTAAAATGGATGATGAATATTTTAAAATACTTGCCCGGGTTTGATCAAATTATGCCGTTTAAAAAAAAGGAATGGGTCTTTGAATCCTTTTCCCTGGACATGAAAAAGAAAGGTAATATTGTTACCCTTGGCGGAATACTAAAGGAGAGTAGAAACGGTGTCGGACTTGATTTGCCGGATACTGAAAAAAATAATACGGAAAAATCATGGAAAACGCTTAATACAAAACTTAAAAACTGCATCAAAGTCTTTATTGGTTTTATTCCTGCGTTTCTATGCTTCGTTCTCACCAAAGACTGGTGGGTTTTGGCCTATTTGGGTGCATTTATCTGGTTTGGCATAACCGGCATCAGAAATATTTTACAGTCTGTTCTCGGGGGCGGTGGAATCCGGCGGACCTCTCTACTCAAATGGGATGATTATATCAGCTGGGAGAGATTGACTGATTCTCTGTTATTTACGGGGTTTTCCGTACCGCTTCTGGATTATGTTATTAAAACCGTTCTCCTTGACAGGACTTTGGGAATAAATATAACGTCCAGTCCGATAGTACTCTATTCTGTCATGGCGCTTGTCAACGGGATTTATCTGTCTTTGCACAATGCTTTTCGTGGACTTCCAAAGGGGGCTATAACCGGAAATTTTTTTAGGAGTATTTTCTCCATTCCTGTTGCAATCCTCTTCAACAGCATGATTGGCGGGATGTTAAGGATGGCTGATACTCCTGGTGTCGATGTCGTTCTGCAAAAATGGGCCGCTATCATTTCAAAAGCAGCTTCAGATACTGTGGCAGGGCTGATAGAAGGAACTGCGGACCGGTTTCATAATATGAGATTGAGGAAAAGGGACATCAAAAAGAAATTCTCAGACCTGTTTGATACCTATTCAAGGCTGGAATTTCTTTTCCCGGAAACCGAAGAACTCAAGATTCTTGAAAAATCCGAAGCCTTATTTAACAGCAGAAATTCTGAAGTAAAGGATCTGGCTGTAATGGTCATTATCAATTCTCTTGATCTGTTTTATTTCTGGATGTATCTGCCGAGGGCAAGAACGGCAATGGTTGATATGGTTTTACGACTGACTCCCGAAGAAAAAACCATTTTTTTGCAGTCCCAGAAAATGCTGAAACATGAACATCATATCAGCAGGCTTTTTGTGGACGGTATTCTTGGCAGGAGTTTTTCACGCCCGCTGTCTTTTTATCTTACCACATATAAAAATTATCTAAGTACCATCAGAAAGATTCATCAGAATAATTGAGGCCTGAGTCCGTCAGTATTTTTTACATATTGTAAAAATCATGTTGATTGCGTGTGGTATTATCTGAAATAAAGCCCTTTTGATTTTATCAATATCTATGATTATCAATGATTCGCTGAAAATTAAGGTCATGTATGTTTCTGGCAAGTATCTTGCAGTTATATCATATTGACACGCTATATTGACAGGTTTTGGGAAAGGGCGATAATACGGCCAACAGAGGCAGGTAATGATACATTCGACCCGAATTAAATTTATTTTATGTTTTTTGATCGTATCCTTTTTGGTAGGAGGAATCTCTCTATTTATTGGTAGTCGTTTGTTATACAATACAATGATTCATGAAGCCAAAAATCACAACCGATTGGCCCTGAATGCCACTCATGCCGTCTATAATGCCCGTATCAAATTTATCAAACTGGCCCTGGACATTACCACACTTGGCTCTGGATTCCGTTCTTCGGTCGTTAATAAAGATATTTCAGATTTGTCAGATCGTATCAATCGATTGGCTCTAAATGCTGAATTGGATTTTGTCGGAATTGTAACAGGAGACGAAATTCCATTGTGCAGGCTCAGTCCTCATCAGATCTCGAATCAAATCACTTTGCCGGAAAATCCGCTTGTACGTCATACCATCCGTCATCGTCTCATGACCGCCGGGACAATTGTTTTTCCGCAGGAGTTTATGATCCTTGAAAATCCTGAATTGGCTAAACGTCTACAAAATGTGCCAAAAAACGCACCCGAACAAAAAACAACAGATGCAAATAAACAAAGATCCTGTATGGCGATTGCTGCTGCCATCCCAATATTTGAAACTCGAAGTGGAGGAAATTTGATAGGTGTTCTATATGGCGGAATGCTTCTTCATCAAAACATGCGTATTGTCAACTCGATTCCCAAGTCCTTTCTTTTCGATACTATTCAATCAAAAGCGGATACACCCACCGTCAGTATTTTTTTCAATAACATCTGTATTGTAACCAACATGGTCGATCGAAACGGGAAGCAAACCTTTGGCGCACACGTTCCCGACGACGTCAGGCAGCAGGTTCTGATCAGAGGCAACCAGTGGACAACCCGTCAGCAGGATTCAACCGACCGGTATCTTGTGTCTTATGATCCGATTTGCGATATATTCGGAGAAAGAGTGGGCATGCTGTCTATCGCAATTTCAGAGTCTAATCATCTGTTTTTACAACATAAATTTATTCTATATTTATCCCTGGCAATTTTAGCAAGCGTCATTTTTGCTATTGCCATGGGTATTTTCTTTACCCATCGGATCATGCAGCCCATCCATCGGTTGATCAAAGCCAGTCAGGAAGTTTCAGACGGCAATGTATCACCTGATCTGGGTCCCATATCCAATGATAAAGAAATAGCAGTGCTGCAGATAACGTTCGGGCAGATGGTGAGATCCATGAAACGAAGAAGGATGGAAAGTCAAACTAAAATAATTCAATCTGAAAAACAGGCCAGTATCGGCCGGCTTGCAGCAGGCGTAGGGCATGAAATCAACAATCCTCTTACCGGTGTATTAACCTATACGCATATGTTGTTGCGGAAAAAAGATATTTCAGAGGATATTCGTTCGGATTTAAATGTCATTGTCGAATCCACGGAACGGATTAGAAAAATTGTAAAAGGATTACTTGATTTTTCCCGCCAGACCCGATTGGATCCGGAACGTATCGATATCAACCGGCTGGCGGCATCAACCATTAAATTAATGGAAAACCAGGCATTGTTAAAGGGTGTTTTAATTGAATTTAAGCCGGGTAAAGATATTCCCATGCTGGTAATCGATCGAAGCAAGATCGAAAGTGTTCTGCTGAATATATTGATTAATGCACTCGACGCAACCAAATCTGCCGATACGATTACAGCCCAGACAACAACGGCAGTATCTGCGAACGATGTGGACCACGGGGGAGTGGAAATTGTTATTACAGATACAGGTTGTGGAATCCTGCCGGAAAATTTAAACAAACTCTTTGACCCCTTTTTTTCGACCAAAGAGGTTGGCAAAGGGACAGGACTGGGCTTATCGGTTTCATATGGAATTGTCAAAGAGCATGGCGGAACCATTAGAGTCCAGAGTGAATTCGGTAAAGGATCGACTTTTTTTATATGGCTCCCTTTAAACCAACAGAATCAGGAAAAACAGGATCGATAAAATGAAAATAATAATTGTCGATGATGAAAGCATTGTTCTTGAAAGCTGTAGGCGAATACTTGAATCGGAAGGGTATGAGGTAGCTTCTGCAGACTCGGTTGATAAAGCCCTCATGGTTATCGATCCGGAAAATACTGCGCTACTGCTGATAGATATCAAAATGCCATTTCGCGATGGTATATACTTGGTGAATGAACTCAAAAAACAAGGCTACACGATTCCCATTATATTGATGAGCGGGCTCAACACACCGGAAACCATTGCCGAATCACAGAAAATAGGAGCCTGCCAATTCTTACCCAAACCCTTCACGCCGGATGAACTGCTCAAAGCGGTTCGACAGGTCATAACATAAGCAAAAGATGAGGAGAAAACTGATGGAAAATAGAAAAGCGCTTGTAATTGACGATGAGCAGGTGGTTTTAGACAGTGTTAGAAAAATTCTCGATGCGGAAAATTATGAGGTTGATGTTACCTTAAAAGGAAAGAAGGGGATCAACCTGGCCATCAACAATTCATATGATATCGTTTTGACCGATATTCGTATGCCGGACATTGGCGGCTTGATTGTGTTAAGAGATATTAAACGGAGTAAACCGTCATTGCCGGTAGTTATCATAACCGGATACGGTTCTGTCAGTTCTGCGGTTCAGGCGATGAAACTCGGTGCAGCCGACTACATCCAAAAGCCGTTTGATCCCGACCAGCTCATTCAATCCGTATCCAAGGCCATTGATTTATCCATCAGCCAGAAACCGGAAGAGCAGAAGATTATCCATAAGCAAGAGGTTATCAAAGTATTGGAGCTTGCCGCAGACGATAGTCATCTCAGAAATGAGTTGTTATATTACGGATCAGACGCGCTGAACGAATTCGATTTAACCGGACCTGAAAAACTTGCCATCATTACCGGGGATATCCAATGGATCGATCAACAAATCGGCCCCCTCACGGCCAAACAGAAACAATGGCTCGAAGCGCGCCTGAGCGCTGAAATCTGGTAAATTTTGCCGGCAGGTGATGATGTTATTATTTAAATAATTGTTTTAAATTAAACCTCGGGCTATGCCCGAGCGACCCTAAAAGGTTTTACCGTTCCGGCGTGGAAAAAATATGATAAAGGTTCTTCCCCGGGAAAGCTCCAAAGGGAGAAGAGAGGAAGAACCTA
>NZ_JAUWQB010000062.1 GCF_030611305.1 Desulfobacula sp.
TCATCACCATGCTTTTGGGACCTAAATAATCTAAAGTCCTTTATAAAATAGCAAAACTGCTTTTTAGAACATATAGTAAATGTATGGTAGTATATTGTGCTTTTTAAACCGTATACTGCCATCTTTTTTTAGAAATTGTAATACAGGAGAAAATAAAATGCCTAAGATTAAAACTTGTAGAGCGGCTGCCAAACGGTTTAAAAAAACAGGATCAGGGAAATATAAATTCCGCAAATCCCATTCCAGCCATATATTAACCAAGAAAAGTACTAAAAGGAAAAGATCTTTAAGGTTAGATAATATGGTCGATCAGGATAATATGAAAGCGGTCAGGCGTATGTTACCCAACGGATAGATACTATCCAGATCGGAATTAATGAAGAGTTTGATTCAAAAGAACAGAGAGTTGAGGAGTTTTACAAAATGAGAGTCAAAAGAGGATTTAAAGCAAGAAGGCGTAGAAATAAGGTGCTTAAGCTTGCAAAAGGATTTAGAGGCGGAAGAAGTAAATTATACCGCACAGCGGCAGACGCCGTTGATAAGGCGTTGATGTATGCTTACCGGGACAGAAGAGTGCGTAAAAGAGATTTTAGGCGGCTTTGGATTGTCAGAATCAATGCGGCAGCAAGAATGAATGGCCTGTCATACAGCAAGCTAATGAATGGTCTTAAATTAGTAGGCAGTCAATTGGATCGCAAGGTGCTGGCTGATCTTGCAATTTCTGATCCAGCCGCCTTTTCCCAGTTGGCTTCACTTGCCAGTGCAAAAGTTTAACTAGATTAAACGATTTGTGAGGTATTTTGCAAAAGAGTATTATCGATATTGAAAAAGAAGCCTTTGAAAGCATAGGACAAGCAACCGATTCGGACCAGCTTGACCAGCTTTCCATTAAATATCTTGGCAGAAAAGGTGTACTCACAAAATTTTTAAGAAATATTTCTTCTCTTCCCGGGGATGAGCGCCCCAGTGCCGGTAAGAATGCTAATATTCTTAAAGGAAAGCTTGAGAAAGAAATTAAGGCCGCATTTTTTAAACTTGAGGGGTTTGATGATAAAAAGTTTACAGGTATTGATGTGACCCTTCCGGGGCGATCGATCCTGCGAGGTTCTCTTCATCCGATAACCCAGGTGGCCAAAGAAATATCTGATATCTTTTTAAGACTTGGGTTTGATATTGCCGAAAGTCCGGAAGTTGAAACGGATTATTATAATTTTGAGGCCTTGAATATTCCCAAATATCATCCTGCAAGAGATATGCAGGATACCTTTTATGTGTCGGAAAATATTGTTTTAAGAACTCACACTTCTCCGTCACAGCCCCGTGTGATGGAAAAGACCGAACCACCCGTGAGAATTATTTCACCGGGAAAGGTTTTCAGATGTGATTCAGACATCACTCATACTCCCATGTTTTATCAGATTGAAGGTCTTATGGTGGATGAAAACATTTCTTTTGGTGATTTAAAAGGGATTCTGACCACCTTTGTCCATCAATTTTTTGACAAAGACACCTCTTTAAGATTCAGGCCCAGCTTCTTCCCGTTTACCGAACCCAGCGCAGAAGTTGATATCCGTTGTGTCATGTGTAAGGGAGAAGGCTGTCGAATCTGTTCAAAAACCGGGTGGCTCGAAGTATTGGGTTCCGGGATGGTACATCCTGCTGTTTTTGAAAATGTCGGGTATGATACAGACAAGTATACCGGATTTGCTTTTGGCATTGGTATCGAGCGTATGGCCATGCTCAAATATGGTATCGATGATATCAGAAAATTTTATGAAAACGATGTGCGTTTCCTAGGGCAGTTTTGATATGAAAGTCAGTTTAAGCTGGTTAAAAGAATATATTCGGGTTGACCTTGAGCCTTCCGTGATGGCTAAAAAGTTGACCATGGCAGGTCTTGAGGTTGATGCGGTTGAAGAAAGATATGATTTTTTCAACAATATTGTTGTCGCCAAAGTCAATGAAGTTAAAAAACACCCAAACGCAGACAAGCTTTCTGTCTGCACGGTTGACGCGGGCGGGGACGAGCAGATTCAGATTGTCTGTGGCGCGCCCAATGTACGGGCAGGTATGTATGTGCCGTGCGCACTTCCAGGAGCTGTTCTGCCCGGAGAGCTGAAAATCAAAAAGGGTAAGCTACGGGGAGAAGTGTCTGCAGGTATGTTATGCAGTGCATCTGAATTAAAACTCAATACGGATGCCGCGGGCATTATGGATCTTGAGGGTGATTTTGTTGCCGGAACCCCCCTTGACGAAGCGTTGAAAGTTTCTGATACGGTATTTGAAATTGATTTGACCCCCAACAGACCGGATTGTCTGAGTATAATCGGTGTGGCCCGTGAAGCAGGAGCTTTCATGGAGCCAAAAGCTAAGGTAAGATTCCCTGATTTTATGCTGCCGGAAGATAAAATTGGGTGTGAATCCATCCATGATTATGCAAAAGTTCAGATTATTGATCCTGATCTTTGCCCAAGATACTCTGCCGGACTTTTATTTGATGTTAAAATCGAACCCTCTCCATTCTGGCTCCAGGAAAGGCTTGAATCCATAGGGCTTACTCCTATCAATAATGTGGTTGATATTACAAATTTTGTCATGATGGAAATGGGTCAGCCCCTTCATGCCTTTGATTTTGATGAGGTTGCAAAGGGTAAGATTATCATCAGAAGAGCAGGCAGTGATACAAACTTTACTACTCTTGACAGCAAAGAACATAAGCTTGAATCTGATATGCTCATGATTTGTGATGGAGAAAGACCAGTGGCGCTTGCCGGAGTGATGGGCGGTGAAAATTCTGAGATTTCAGATTCCACAACCAGAGTGCTTGTCGAAAGCGCATATTTTAATCCGGTTTCGATCAGGAAAACTGCAAAGAAAACCGGTATTGCTTCAGATGCGTCACACAGGTTTGAGCGTGGTGTTGACCCTGATGGAACTGTCAGGGCATTAAACAGGGCAGTTTCCCTGATGGCTCAAATTTGTGATGCAACCATTGCCAAAGATATTATTGATGAACATCCTAACAAGCCTGTTCCGCTTGAGATTGACTTGAATACTAATGCTTTGAATACCCGGTTGGGAACAAATTTAAGTACGGATGCAATTGGTGAGATTCTTACGTCAGTGGAATTTAAAGTTGAGAAGACAGATGATGCCCGGCTTAAAGTCGGCATACCCTTTTTTAGAGTAGATGTGACAAGACCGGAAGATCTTTCCGAAGAAGTGGCCAGACTTTGGGGATATAACAATATCCAGACAAGTTATCCTTTGGTTCCTGCAAAAGGCAGGCTTTTGGATAAAAAGATCGTTCTCAGAGAGAAAATTCGGCAAATAATGACCGGATTCTCTTTCTCCGAGGTCATCAACTATAATTTTATTAATGAAAATTCATGTGACAGGTTAAACCTGTTGGATAACGATAAAAGGCGACATGTTGAAACTATTTTAAACCCGATTTCAGATCAGATGTCGGTTTTAAGGAGTTCTCTGATTCCAGGGCTTCTTGAGACAATGAAAAGAAATATTTCCCAGCAGGCAGACACACTAAAGCTTTTTGAAATCGGCAAGATTTTCTTTGCCACACAAAAGGGACTTTTGCCTGAAGAGAAGGAAATGATTGCGGGCCTGATCACAGGCAACCGATCCGATTCATCATGGTATTCAAAAAAGAGCAAAGTTGATTTTTTTGATTTGAAAGGTGGAGTTGAGGGCTTTTTTGAAGCACTCATGATTGAGAACACTGTTTTTGAAAAAATAGAAGATGAATTTTGTCCTTATTATAAAGACGGATATGCAGCCTATGTCAAATCCGGTGATACCCTTATGGGTACTCTGGGGAAAATCGATGAAAAGGTTTTGAAAAATTATGGGTTAAAGCAGGATGCATTTATTTTTGATTTCAATTTTAATGCCATACAGGGCCTGCTTCCCAAAGTAGTTACAGCTGAGCCGTTGCCAAAATTTCCTTCAATTTCAAGGGATATTACCATTATCGTGGACAAAACCGTGACGGTTGGAGCAATTTTGAAACAGATTGAACTTATCTCTAAAAAAGAACCATTAATTCAAAAAGTTTTTCTTTTTGATGTGTTTGAAGGTCAGCCGTTGTCTGAAGATAAAAAGTCATTGTCTTTTCGGGTCGTTTACAGATCAGCAAGCAAAACCTTGAAAGAAAAAAATATAAAAAAACTGCATGTAAATATTTCAAAAATCATTCTTGATAAATTTAATGCAGATCTGCCGGAATAACCCGGAAAGAAGATAGCAGCAATCATTTCTAATACCGAATTGTCCGGTTAAAAGTGTTATTGACAAACCCGATAGGGGTTGGTATATTGCACCGCTAATGCGGGCATAACTCAGCTGGTAGAGTGCAAGCTTCCCAAGCTTGATGTCGCGAGTTCGAGTCTCGTTGCCCGCTCCATCTTTAAAAGGAGGATGGCAGATTGTTCCATTTATTGGAGTTAAGATATGATCTGAACCATTGATTTTACTTGGTGAGGATTTTGTTAATGTTATACTTAGGAACGGGCATCTGCCCGTTTTTGTATTTGAGGATGACAAAAAGGTAAGTGTTTAAGGCTGTATTATATGGGTGTTATGTTGAAAAAAGACAATAGTATGTTAATTGAAAAAATTAAAGAAGTTGCGCAGCCATTGTGTCAGGCTGAAAATTTTGAGCTTGTTCATTTAGAGTATGCTAATGATCCTCAAGAAAATATTGTCCGCCTTTTTTTGGATAAGCCCGGCGGTATAACAGTGGCTGATTGTGTTTATGTGAGTCGCCAGCTCGGAGATTTAATTGATATTCATATAGAGAATATCGACAGCTACAGGCTTGAGGTTTCTTCTCCCGGGCCAAACCGGCCTTTGAATAAAAAAGAGGATTTTCATCGTTTCAAGGGTGAAAGAGTAAAAATAGAGACAAATGAGTTGATTGAGAACCAAAAAAAATTTACTGGAACTCTTGAGATAATTAATGATGATTCTGTTGTGATTGCTGTTGATGGGAAAAGGGTTGAGATATCAGATCATGTGATCAGCAAAGCAAGACTTGCAGGTCAGTAATATGGAGAACGCGTAAGTATGTTTATTACAGATATTAAAAGGGTTATTGATCAGGTAAGCCGCGAAAAGGGTATTGAACCGGAAATTCTTATTAATACCCTGAAAGAGGCCATTATTTCAGCGGCCAGAAAGACAATCGGACCCAGAGCGGATATCGAGGTTCACTATAATGATAAGAGTGGTGAAGTTGAGGTTTTCCATTTTAAAGAGGTAGTAGAAGAAGTTGAGTATTCTGACAGTGAGCTGACCCTTGAAGAAGGATATGAATATGATGCTGAGTGCGAGATCGGAGACAGTTTGGGTATCAGGATCGATACAGAAGAATTTGGTCGAATTGCTGCCCAGTCAGCCAAGCAGGTTATTATTCAGAAGATGAGGGAAGCGGAAAGAAACGCTGTCTATGAGAATTTTATTAATAAAAAAGGTAAAATTATTAATGGTATTGTTCAACGTTTTGACAGGGGCAGCATTATTGTCAATCTGGGACAGGCAGAGGCTGTTTTAAGACTCAGGGATCAGATGCCAAAAGAAAATTACAAGCGCGGCGATAGAATCAGGGCTTATGTTCTGGATGTATTAGAAGAATCAAAGGGGGAACAGATTATTTTATCCAGAACGCATCCACAATTTTTAGTCGAATTGTTTAAAACGGAAGTTCCCGAGGTGGCAGAAGGAATTGTAACCCTGCGCAGTGCTGCAAGGGCTCCCGGTATCAGGGCTAAAATTGCCGTATCCTCGATGGATTCAGATGTCGATCCGGTGGGAGCCTGTGTGGGGATGAAAGGAAATCGAGTTCAGAATATTGTGCAGGAACTTCGTGGTGAAAAAATCGATATTATTCAATGGAATCCGGATATAGCAAGATTTGTCTGTAACGCTTTGTCGCCTGCCGAGATTGCCAGGGTGATTATTGACGAAGATAATCAATCCATGGAAGTCATTGTGAACGATGAATACCTTTCCATTGCCATTGGCAAGGGCGGTCAAAATGTTTCTCTTGCCTGTGAGATTACCGGCTGGCACTTAGAGGTCACAAGTGAAGAGGAATACAGCCGGGAAGTAAAAGAAGGATATGACAGCCTGATGAAACTTACAGGGATAGGACTGTCTAAGGCAGAAGTACTTTTCAAAGGAGGATATTCTTCTCTTGTGGATATATCTGAAGCAGTTGTTGAAGATATTGTTTCAATATCTAATTTTAGTGAATCAAAAGCTGAAAAAATGATTGAAGAGGCAAAAGTTATTCTGGAAAAAGAATCAAGGCAAGAGAGCCGGGATCAAGAGCCGGAAGGTGATGAAGAGACTCAAGAAGGTGAAGACAGTTAACGGTTAGATTATATAAAACAACGGATAGCACTCGAAAAAAGAATATAAAAAAGAGACTTACTTGGGGGCAATAAATGGCGAAGGTCAGAGTATATGAGTTGGCTAAAGATCTGAACATGACGAACAGAGCGTTTCTTAATAAAATGAAAGAATTGAAGATTGACGTTAAAAGCCATATGAGTTCTCTGGAAGATAGTGCTGTTAGCGCAATTAAAAGAAGCCTTTTGGGAAAAAATAAAAGAAAGGCCGATGTTAAGATAAAACCATCTGTCATCCGTAGACGAAGGCAGAGGGTTGAAGAGAGTGCTGCGCCGGAAGTTGAAGAAGAAACAGCAGAAAGGGTGGAAGAAAAACCAGAACAAACCGGTGCCCTTAAAAAGGAATCGCCAGCACAAAAAGAGGTAAAAGTTACGTCATCAGATGATGAGCCAAGGGCTGTTAAAGAAGAATCTAAAGATCAGAAAATTAAAAAAGCGACTAAAAAAGTAAAGCCCGCTCTCCAAAAAAACAAACCAAAGCCAAAGATTAAAAAGGGTAGATCTGCCAAGATTATTAAATCGGCAGAAGTTGAGAAACTTAAAACGCTTGAATCGGGAAAGACAAAATCCGAACCTGAAGTTGATAAGACCGCAATTCCTCCTGTGGGCAAAGAAGAATCTATTGTTGGAAAAGACAAAAAGCCTGTAAAGATACAAACTAAAACACTTGTAGAAAAAGAAGATACTGTACAGGGAATTGATCCGGTCACTGCTGAAGATAAAGAGAAAAAAACCAAAAAGAAAAAGAAAAAATCAACACCAGCTAAGATTGTTAAAATTGCAGATCCTTCCTCGCTTGAAAATTTGAGAAAACCCAAGTCTGGTAAGGATAAGAGCCGGGTTGATACGAGAAGCGAGACCAAGGGAAGGGCTAAGAAAAAACCGTTTAAAAAGAAAGAACGTGTCCCCTCTCCTTCTCCTGTGAATCCTAAAATGGCTGCTCCGGCAGTTGGTATTCCCATGCCCGGTGAAATAGATACAGGAAAACGCAAAAAAGAAAAAAGAAAAGTTGAGTTTGGCGATGACAAGCCTGTCGGGAAAAGAAAACAGCGTAAGAGAAAATCCGTCATTGAAGGGGATGCATTATACAAGGGTGGCCGTGGCAGAAAAAAACGCGGTAGAAAGGATATAAAAGGGAAAAGGGGAAATTTTCAGAAAACCCAGATTACAACACCAAAAGCCATTAAAAGGCGCATTAAGATTGATGAGGCCATTGAACTTTCCGAACTTGCAAAACGGATGGGTATCAAAGCCAATGAGATGATTGTCAAATTGATGGGTATGGGTGTTATGGCAACGGTAAATCAGACTATTGATTTCGATACGGCCGTGCTGGTTGCGACTGAATTCGACTTTGAGGTGGAAAAAGCATCTTTTGAGGAAGATGCTCTTCTCAATATTGAAAATGGTGATGAGGATGAAGAGAAATTGGTCGGAAGAGCACCGGTCGTCACCATCATGGGACATGTTGACCATGGAAAAACTTCGCTTCTGGATGTTATCAGACAATCCAAGATTACCAGTGGTGAAGCTGGCGGTATTACCCAGCACATTGGTGCCTATAATGTTGAGACACTCAATGGCGGACGAATTACATTTCTTGATACCCCGGGCCATGCTGCATTTACGGCAATGCGATCCAGGGGAGCCCAGATTACTGATATCGTCATACTTGTTGTTGCTGCAGATGACGGGGTGATGCCCCAGACCATAGAGGCTATCAATCATTCAAAGGCTGCAGGTGTGCCGGTTTTGGTTGCCGTCAACAAAATGGATAAAGCCGGGGCTGATCCTGACAGAATCATGAGAGAGCTTTCGGAACTTGATTTGCTTGCAGAAGAATGGGGTGGGGATGTCATATTTGTTAAAGTCTCTGCAAAGACCGGAGAAGGTATAGACACACTCCTTGAAATGGTTCTGCTACAATCTGAGGTACTGGAATTAAAGGCGAATCATGAAAGAAAAGCAAACGGTTATGTGGTTGAATCACGACTTGACACCGGGCGTGGAGCGGTTGCAACGGTCCTTGTAAAGCAGGGAACCTTGAGAGATGGTGATTCCATTGTCTGCGGGCTCCATTCCGGTCGAATCAGGGCAATGATGGATGATGCGGGAAACAGAATTAAGGAAGCAGGCCCGAGTACACCCGTTGAAATTGTTGGCTTACATGGTATACCGAATGCCGGAGATGAGTTCATTGCTGTTGCTTCTGATAAGGATGCAAAACAGATTGCCGGTCACAGGATGCAGAAACAAAGAGCAAGGGAGTTGGCCAAGAAAAGCCGGGCCAATCTTGAAAAGATGTTTGAGAATCTTGGGTCTGCTGAAATCAAGGAACTTAAACTTATTGTTAAAGCAGATGTTCAGGGCTCCATTGAAGCCTTGAATGATTCATTAAATGATCTGGCCAAAGAAGAAGTGGATATTAAAATTGTTCACTCGGGTACCGGTACCATTAATGAATCGGATGTGGCGCTTGCGGCTGTATCAGATGCCATTATTGTCGGGTTTAATGTCAGGCCGACACCCCAGATTCGAACGCTGGCCAAGGAAGAAAATGTGGATATGCGGTTTTATGATATTATTTATAATGTTATTGATGATATTAAGACTGCACTGGATGGCATGATGCCGTCCACATTCCACGAGATCATTATCGGCCAGGCAGATGTCCGGAATGTGTTCGTAATCCCAAAAATGGGAACCATTGCAGGGTGCCATATTTCAGAGGGCAAAGTTGTCCGGGGTAAAAAAGTAAGGCTCTTAAGGGATGGCGTTATCAAGTGTGATACCCAGTTATCATCACTCAGGCGGTTTAAAGATGATGTCAAAGAAGTGGATCGGGGATATGAATGCGGTATCGGTCTTGAAAAATATAATGACATCAAGGTGGATGATGTGATTGAGTGTTATGAAGTTGAAGAAAGAAAGTACAAGGCTGATTAATTAAAAAATGAAACCCTATTTACGAGCCGAAAGAATCAGTGGCAAGATTCAACATGCCATTACTGAACTTTTAAGCAAAAAAATGCAGGACCCGAGGATTGAGATGGTCACTATCAGTGGTGTGAAGTTGACCCCTGATCTTCGGA
Organism: Desulfobacula sp.; assembly: GCF_030611305.1. Classification (GTDB taxonomy): domain Bacteria; phylum Desulfobacterota; class Desulfobacteria; order Desulfobacterales; family Desulfobacteraceae; genus Desulfobacula. The sequence goes on from NZ_JAUWQB010000062.1 coordinate 9,524, forward strand.
TTGCCTATGTGTATATTACTGTTTTTGGGGATAAAAAACGAATTTCAGAGGCCCTGGACGGTTTTAAAAATTCCAAGGGGTTTATCAAGAAAAGAATTGCACCTAAATTAGGATTAAAATACATGCCGGATTTAAGATTTGTCCATGATGATTCTTTTGACAAGGCTGCCCGAATGGATGAACTTATTAAATCCGCTTTAATCGGTACATCTCCAACCGATACACCAGATGAACAGTAGTCATAACAAGATTAAATGAAAAGTGGTATTATAGCGATTCATAAGCCTGAAGGTATTTCTTCAGCCCGGGTAGTGACCCGTGTAAAAAAAGTCTTGATGGCAAAAAAATTAGGTCATACGGGAACCCTGGATCCTTTTGCCACAGGATTAATGCTTTGTGCGGTTAATAAGGGGACCCGTATATCCAGATTTTTTCTTGACGGCCACAAAAGATACATTGCCCGTGTATGTCTGGGTGTTGAAACGGATACGTATGATCTGACAGGTAAGACGGTTTTTACAGCTTCAAAAAATATTATGGATTCCCTCAACAACGAGGATGTTGAACAGGCTGTAAAATCTTTTATCGGTATTCAGGATCAAGTGCCCCCTGCCTTTTCCGCTTTGAAACATAAAGGCCAGCCATTGTATAAGCTGGCACGCCAGGGAAAGAAAATAGAAAAACCACCAAGGCGGATTGAAATTTTTGACATCAACATAAAACATATTGAGTTGCCAAAGATTGATATGGAAGTTTTTTGTTCCAAAGGAACCTATATCAGAAGCATTGCTTTTGATATAGGCAGAAAGCTTGGGTGCGGCGCCCATCTCTCAAAGCTTTGCAGAACACAGTCCAGTGCATTTAAACTGGAAGATGCTCTTGAATTGGATGCCCTTGAAAAGCTTGATAAAACAACTGCCGAACAAAGAATTGTTCCGTTATCGGATTGTCTTGCGTTTATGCCCAAGATTGTGGCGGATAAGCCCATTGCCCAAAAGATTAAATTCGGTCAGAAACTTTTAAAAAAAGAGATTGACCCCCCTTTGGTAAAACCGAATCAATCCATCAGGGTGATTGATAATGATAATAACCTTCTGGCGATCATTCAATTAAACGAAAACGGACAAGAGTATAAATATTGTTGTGTTTTTTCAAGTTAACTGGTATTTATGCAAGGTTAATCATGTTTGTAATGGTATAATGGTCTATTTTGAATTTCTTTATTTCTGAATGGAATATCGGATGGGAAATCATAAAAAAATTTGATCATTGACGAATACCATGTTTTATTTATTCCAGACAAAGGAGTTTTAAAGTGGTTTTATTAGCAGAAAACAAAGAGGAGATGATTGAACAATTCAAGCTCCATGAGTCTGATACAGGCTCACCAGAGGTGCAGGTTTCCATTTTAACCCACCGTATCAGCTATCTCACAGAGCATCTTAAAGTTCACAAGAAAGACCATCATTCAAGACGGGGTCTGTTGATTCTTGTTGGAAGACGCAGAAGTCTTCTGGATTATGTTAAGAAAAAAGATGTGAACAGATACCGTTCTTTAATTGAAAGACTCGGACTTAGAAGATAGAATGACAAACAGCCGGTTTTTGACACGTTGTGGGTCAAAAACCGGTTTATTATTTTTACCAATTTTATTTTTATTGGGGCGGCAATTTTCAAGGGATTTTTTAAATAAGTTCGCATGTTTGCCATTAAGTTTATATTTAATGGCAAACATGCGGGTTTATTATTTTTAAAAAATTTCCTTACAACTTGCTGCCCTTTTTATTACAGGAGAAGTTATGGAAAAAAAATTTACAACAACCATTAATGGGAAAGAATTTTCCATCAGTGGGGGAAAAATTGCCAAACAGGCATCAGGATCAGTAATCGTACAATATGGGGAAACCGTGGTACTGGTTACTGCCGTTGCTTCAAAAAATCCAAAGCCAGACATCAGTTTTTTGCCCTTAACTGTTGAGTACCAGGAAAAAATTTATTCAGCAGGAAGAATCCCGGGAAATTACTTCAGGCGGGAAATCGGCAGGCCTTCTGAAAAAGAAACCCTGACAGCAAGATTAATCGACAGACCCATCCGTCCTCTTTTTGAGGATGACTACAATTTTGAGACCCAGGTCATTGCAACTGTCATTTCAATGGATAAGATCCATGAACCTGATACCCTTGCCATAGTAGGGGCATCTGCGGCATTACAAATTTCTGATATTCCCTTTGCAGGACCCATTGCCGGTATTAAAGTCGGCAGGATAAATGGGCAGTTTGTTGCAAACCCGACCATTGAAGAGATGGAAGAAAGTGATATCGAGCTGGTTGTGGCAGGATCTAAAACCGGAGTGGTCATGGTTGAAGGCGGGGCAGATATTGTCTCTGAAAAAGACATGCTGGATGCTATCTTTTTTGGCCATGAAGCCATGCAGCCCATTATTGATTTACAGGCACAAATAAAAGAAGCCTTTGGCCTGGAAAAACACTTGTTTGTACCGCCTGCCAGGGATGAAGAACTGGATGCCAAAGTGATTGAATACTCAAAGGATAAAATTTATAAAGAAGTTCAAATCAAAACAAAGATCGAGCGCCAAAATGCACTCAGCGCTTTAAAAGACCAGGTTGTTGAACATTTTTCCGAAACCTATCCCGAACAGGCCAAAAATATAAAAGAAGCCTTTAGAAAATGTGTTAAGAAAGTCAGTCGTGATATAGTTCTGAAAGAAGATAAAAGGATTGACGGCAGGGCTTTTGATGAAATCAGACAGATCGACTGTGAAGTGGGACTCCTTCCCATGCCCCACGGGTCAGCTCTTTTTACAAGGGGTGAAACCCAGGTGCTGGGTGTTTTAACCCTGGGGTCCGGCATGGATGAACAACGTGTTGAAACCCTGATGGGAAATGAAACCAGGGCTTTTATGCTTCATTATAATTTTCCTGCCTTTTCAGTGGGAGAAGTAAGGCGTGCGGGCGGTCCCAGTCGAAGGGATATCGGTCATGGGAATCTTGCCAGCCGTGCCATTGCAAAAGTCCTTCCTTCCCAGGAAGATTTTGAATATACCATCCGCCTGGTGGGAGAGGTCATGGAGTCTAACGGAAGTTCATCCATGGGAACCATCTGTTCAGGTATCCTGGCATTAATGGATGGCGGCGTTCCCATAAAAGCGCCGGTTTCCGGGATTGCCATGGGACTTGTTAAAGATGGCGATAAAACCGCTGTGCTTTCGGATATTTTAGGAGATGAAGATCATTTTGGAGACATGGATTTCAAGGTGGCCGGAACAGCTGAAGGGATTACCGCTCTCCAGATGGATATTAAGATTAAGGAACTCTCAAAAGAGATCATGGAGACCGCCCTTAACCAGGCCCGTGGCGGCAGGATACACATCCTTAATAAAATGCTTGAAACCCTTAAGGAGACAAGGTCTGAAGTTTCTCCCCGAGCACCCAAAATTGTCAGTATTCAAATTAAGTCCGATAAAATCAGAGATATCATCGGTCCTGGCGGAAAAGTGATCAGAGCGCTTCAGGCAGAAACCAACACCGTGATTGAGGTCAATGATGAAGGTATCGTTAAGATTGCTGCTCAAAATGAAGAAGATGCGGCTCTTGCATTAAAAATGGTATCTGACATTGCCCTTGACCCTGAGATTGGTGAAATTTATGAAGGTACTGTTGTAAAAATAATGGATTTTGGGGCCTTTGTAAATATTAAAACAGGCACTGACGGACTGGTCCATATTTCAGAACTGGCTAATTACAGGGTCAAAAAAGTAACAGATGTGCTAAAAGAGGGAGAAGTCATCCCTGTAAAAGTTCTGGATGTCACCAGGGACGGGAAAATAAAGCTGAGTTATAAAGCAGCAAAAGAAGATGATAAATAATTCATTTTGTATCTGTCCCCTTGCCAGCGGCAGCAAGGGGAACAGTCTTTTTGTGTCCTGCTGCAACCATTGTATTTTGATTGATGCCGGGCTTTCAGGTATAGAGATTGAACGACGGCTTTCGGCCGTAAATATCGATCCTGAAAGCCTCACCGGCATCATCATTACCCATGAACATTCTGATCATGTAAAAGGTGCAGGGATATTGAGTCGCCGATTTAAACTCCCTGTTTATATAACAAAAAAAACATACAAGGTAGCGCCCCGTCTGGGTAAAATCGAAGACCTTCGCTTTTTTGAGTGCGGCACTCCTTTTGAAATGGATCAAATTCTGATTACCCCTTTTTCCGTTTCCCACGATGCAAAAGACCCTGTCGGCCTGACGCTTGAATACAAGAACCATAAAATTGGCATAGCGACTGATCTTGGCATTGTCACAAGTCTTGTAAAAGAGCATTTGAAAAACAGCAATGTCTTATACCTTGAATCAAACCATGATCCTGAAATGCTGATTAATGGTTCCTATCCATGGCATCTCAAACAGAGAATCAAGGGCAGGACCGGTCATTTGTCCAATATGGATGCAGGAACGCTGGTATCGGAGATTAAGACAGATGCCTTGGAACATATTATTCTTGCGCATTTGAGTGAGGAAAACAACTGCCCACAAAAAGCGATCCAAGAGGTGTCTAAAAGTCTGAATGCCTCAGATATTGCCCTGCATGTTGCCGGGCCCGATCAGCCGGGAAAATTTATAAAGCTGTAACCTCTGAGAAAGGAAACAATGATGAATCCAGTTATTAAAGCATTAAATTTTCGTCATGCGTGTAAACTGTTTGATCCGGATAAAAAGATTTCAAAAGAGCATATGGATATGATTGTGACAGCCGCTCACCTTTCACCCACCTCTTTTGGACTTGAGGCATGGAAGTTTCTGGTAATCAGCTCGGATGCCGTAAAAAAGACACTTAGGCCTGCCTGCTGGAATCAGCCTCAAATTACGGATGCCAGCCATGTTATTGTCATTCTGTCAAAACCGGGTCTTGCCGATCCGTCAAAGGAGTATATTAGACTCAATTTTGAGAGGAGGGGACTGCCGGAGGATGCAGTAAAAGTCTATATTGAGAAATACAAAAATCATATGGAAACTCAAGTTTTTCCCAGAATGAGTGCCTATGCCTGGTGTTCCAAGCAATGTTATATAGGGCTTGCAAACATCATGACAACAGCAGCATCAGAAGGGATTGATTCCTGCCCCATTGAAGGATTTGAAAAAGAACTGGTTGAAAAGGCGCTTAATATCGATACGAATCAATATGAAGTGGCAGTGGTTGTGGCGTTGGGGTATCGTACCAAAGAGCAGCCTCCGAGAAGACGTCATCCCATGGAAAGTGTTGTTGAGTACATATAAATATCAGATTTTTTCTTTTTTCAGAAAATGATAATACTCACCCTTCAAATCGACAAGTTCATGGTGAGATCCCTGCTCCCTGATTTTTCCATCTCTTAAAAGAATGATGGTATCACAATCTTTGACAGTAGACAGCCTGTGGGCGATGATGATGGAAAGTCTCCCTTTCATCAGTTTTTTCATAGCATCATGAACTTTTTGTTCTGACTGGGAATCCATGTAGGAAGTTGCTTCATCAAAAATGATCAGGTCCGGGTTAAAGGCAAATGCCCTTGCAATGCATACAAGCTGTTTTTCGCCACTGGACAATGGGCGGCCGCCTTCTCCTATCATTGTGTCAAGGCCTGAAAATTTTTCAAATAAAAACTCACAGTTTGCATTATGTAATGCTTTTTCAAGCCCTGAAGCATCTAAATCCTGTCCGGATGGTTTTATATTTTCCCTGATACTGCCGGAAAAAAGAATCGGGTCCTGCATGACAAGGGCGGTCTTGCTCCTGATATCTTTGACGTTCATGGAAGTTTGGTTGATATGGTTGATTAAAATGTTTCCATCATCCGGGTGATAGAATCCTGTGATCAGATTGATAATGGAACTTTTGCCTGATCCTGTCTGGCCGACAATGCCAATGGAGTTCCCTTCCTTAAGATGAAAAGAGATGTTTTTTAATACCATTATATTTTTATCATATGAAAAATTCACCTGATCGAATGTGACATTGGAAATTTTATTCATCCGTTTTCGTTTTTTGCTGATGCGTTGTTTTGCCTTATCATTGTTAAGTACACTGATAATCCGTTCTGCCGAAGCCAGGGCACTCTGGAGCAGATTAAACTTTTCAGACAGCTCCCTTAAGGGCCTGAAAAAGAGTTTCATATAGGTTAGAAAGGCCACAAGTTCACCCAGGGTCAGGGATTTTTCAATGACTTCAAAGCTGCCGCCCCATATGATAATGGCAACACTCAATACGCCCAAGAAACCGATAAAGGGCATAAATATGGAAAATATTTTTATCTGGAACAGGGCAGCGGTGAAATGTTCAAAATTAAGACTTTCAAAGCGTTGCATAAATCTGTTCTGGCTGGATGTTGTCTGAATAATTTTTATTCCTGTGATGGCTTCTGAAAAACTGTGGTTGATTTCAGCAATTTTTTGCCGGATGGTTCTAAAGGTATTTCGTAAAATTTTTGAAAACAGGCCAATAGTGATCATGATCACCGGAACCAGAACAGATAGATAAAATGCGAGCTTAATGTGAAGGGTAAACAGGATCACCAGAATGCCGGTCATCATCACAAGATCCTTGAAAATAAAGATGAGGATACTGGTAAACATCTCATTCATGTTCTCAACATCACCCGCCACACGGGATACCATCCTTCCGCTTGAGTTTTTATCATAAAATGCAATCGGCAGAAAGGTCATGTGGGAGAAGAGAGCACATCGCAGATTTAATATGATTTTTTGACCGGTGTATTCCATGAAAAGGGCCTGGAAAAAATCTATGACAAATGAAGTGAAGATAAATATAAAAAAAAGGATGCAAAGGACCTGAAAAGAATCAATCTTAAAGCCCAAAAGATAGATGCCTTTTTCAAGACCCACAGGAACGATAAACCCGTCAAAGGCTTTTTGAATGAAAATCGGCATGAGCAGTTCAAAGAATGTGACAAGAAAGACCAGAGCCGTGGACAGGCAAAGCATCCATAAATAAGGTCTGATAAAAGGCCATAATTCTTTGGCAAGCGCAAGATTTGCAAGCTTTATTTCCTTTTCCTCCGGATGGATATCAGGCGCCATACTCCTCCTCGAACTGCTGTACCAGGTAGGACTCTTTATAGAAATGGTCTTTTCCGATGAGTTCCTGATGAGTCCCGAAATGATCTATCCGGCCGTTTTTTAAAATAAAAATTGTGTCACAGGATGCCAGCGCAGAGATTCTGTGGGAAATAATAATAAAAGTGGCCTTTAATGCAATTTTTTTTAATCTTGAAATTACTTTGGAGGCTGTACGGGTGTCCATTTGGCTGATGGGGTCATCCAGAATGATGACCGGTTTTTCCAGTATCAATGTTCGTGCAAGGGCAATCCGTTGCTTTTGGCCTCCTGAAAGAGTGATACCCCTTTCACCGACGATGGTATCAAGTCCATCCGGCATTTCTTTTAAGGTGTCTTTCAGGCTGCAAGCCCGGATAATCCGGTCAAGCTTTTCTTCGTCCGCATCTCTTCCCATGAGAATGTTTTCCCTGATTGTGCCTGAAAAAAGAAACGCTTCCTGGGGCATCAGGGCAATATGCTGCCTTAGAAAATTAAGATCAAAGGTATTCAGATCAAGGCCATCAAGGGATATTTTGCCTTTTGAAGTATTGTAAAGTCTCGGTATCAATTGGGCCAGACTCGTCTTACCGGAGCCCGGGGGGCCGCTGATGCCAATGGAAGTTCCCTGATGGATTTTAAGATTAATATTTGAAAGAATTGTTTTGTTCTTATCATAGGCAAAGCCGACATCTTTAAATATGATGTTTCCCCTCACTTTTGAAAGGATATTGGGATTTTCAGGAGAGGTTACATCAGGCATTGAGTCTAAAAGCGTATTAATTCGTTTTAAGGACGCCATTCCCCTTTGAAAGAGATTGGTCATCCATCCGATGGCAATGACAGGCCATGCAAGGATTCCAAGATATTGCAGAAAGGCGACAAGCTCACCCGGACTGAGAACCTGTTTCATCACCAGAAAACCGCCGTAAAATATAACAACCAGGGTGGATAAATTTAAAAAAAATATCAGTAAAGGTTTTAGCAGGGCGGTAACAAAAGCTCTTTTCAGGTTTTTTTTAAAATAATCTGTTGAAGCTTTCTCAACCTTATTGCCAATGATGGTTTCAAAATTAAATACTTTTATAATGCGAATGCCAAAGAAACTCTCCCTTATAAGTTCGGTAAGTTGAGAATACGATTCCTGGGCTGTTTTATGAAAGACATGCATTTTTTTTCCCAGGGTTCTTGTGACAACAATCAGGAACGGCATGGGGATCATTGCAAGGATCGTTAGTTTCGGATGGGTCCAGAACATAATGGCAAGGGTGGCACCGCCAAGCAGAAAGGTATCCACAAGTACGATCAGGCCAAAACCGAATGCCATCCTGATATGATTGATGTCGCTTGTGGCATGGGCCATGATATCCCCTGTTTTAACCTTGTCCAAATAGGCCATGTCCAGGCTCAGGACATGGCTGAAAAGATCATCCCGGATGCCTTTTTCAACATCCCTTGCACTTCCCATGAGAAGATTGCGCCAGCCATACCTTAATCCTGCCATAACAAGACCGAGAAAAAGAATAAAGGCACATTGAAGAATCAGAGTTTTATTGTCAAAAGAAGCTGAACTTAAACTATCAATGGCATGTTTAATGATTTGGGGAATGACCAGCTGTGTGGCGTCCACAACAATCATGCATAAAATACCCAATAGTATTTTATAAAGATTTTTTTTAAAATAAGGATAGATCAGTTTCAAAATATTTAAGCTCCAGGTATCAAAATAGACACTCTTTTTCCAATTGCAATGCTGGTATGAGTTTCAAATTTTCTGGCATCAATCCAACAGGAGAAAAGTGTTGTTGCCTTATTATCATTTTTTTTAAGTTGAAGTTGCTGGTATAACTAAATATATTTCTGAAACGAGCTCAAACCCGGCTTTGATAGACATCATTTTTTGCCAAAGATATCATTTGGATTATTGAATAATAGGAAAGTTGAGGATAATGCAAGTATTTTTGATTTTTTGCCTTGTCGAAATTTTAGAGATATCCATTAAATTTGAATGAAGAAAAAAATCAAAGGCCGGTCATTTTTATCTCCAATAAAGATGAATTTTAGGATAGGATTTTGATTCAGCTTTTGTATGTAGTAAGTTGAATGAAACTGATTTTCACAAAATGGTTTTGATTTTCCAATATACCGTAATGAACTTTTGATTCATTTGGCCATGCTCTTTCCCATATATTGTAATCTGAAAATGGAATTATACCGTTTCTGTTTATCACTTAGATTTGAGTGTTATCCTGTTAGAAATGATTTTTTTATAAAAAGTTTATTGTAATTACCAGGCATCCCTGATAGCAATTTGAGTGTTATCCGATTTGTTATTTTTGTATGTTCAACAGAAAAAAACTGGTAAACTTATTGTTAGCATTTATCATATATATTTTTTGAAATAAAAATATCTGATCTGAAAAGGAGAAAACATGGCAACGCTTCAGCAAATAATTGCAAATCTTCCTATCGGTAAAAGAAATGCGATGAAGGTATCAGATTTTGAACAAACCATTGGTAATCAGGATAGTGGAACAAATAATGATCAAACTCGTCGAGAAGTGAAAAGTGCTATTTACGACAATGATATCCCTGTGGGTTCAAGTTCACATGCAGGCTATTGGCTTATTGATTCTGATGAAGAGTTCCAAGAAATTATTGATAGACTGAATTCAACCATTGATCAGTTTACGGCTAAAAGAGATGCCATTGAACGTGGTTGGCAAAAACGGAAACAGTCAAAAGCATCAGAGAAACCGTGGCCTAAATAGAAATGGCTTTCATGGCAGCTCATTTTGGCATTATCTGTCAAACCAACATTTAGGAGCATGTATATTTTGAATGAGAAAAAAGGCTTTCCTGAAGGATCAGTTTGTAAACCTTGCTGGGAACTGAAATATTGCCCTTATGGTTATATGGTCGAATGGTCACCTCTCCTGAGTGACAGTTTTAACATAGAAGAATACAAACAATTTTATCGGAAATGTCTCAAAAAATTTTTGAATGGTGACTTTGAATCTGAAGAAGATGTTTGGAAAGAAGTAGACAGGTTATTATACTTGAATCCATCCTCTTGGGAATTCCTATCTCAATTTGATCCCAAAGAAATTGGATGTCAATGTTGGCACCATGTTTGCCCTGTTTTCATAAATCAAAGTGTGGCTACCGAAACAAAAGAAGGTCGCAGGCAAGGGAGATATATTCCAAGGGAAATTATGTTAAAAGTTGTTAGGCGGGATAATCAAATTTGTCAAAAATGCTATAAAAATGTAAGAGATGATGAGATTGAATTCGACCATATCATACCTCTTTCGAAGGGTGGTCCTACTAACGTTGAAAATATTCGATTACTTTGTAGAGATTGCAATAGAAAAAAATCTAATTCTATTGATGAAATAACTACTGACAGATAACCGTCGCTGCAGCGGACAGCCAGGGGCGGCGTTCCTTGCCCCTGGTCTCCTCGGCTACGCTCGGCTGCCCCTGAGCTCAACCGTTAAAATTCAACTTTATTTCTTGCCAATATTAATAAAAGACATTTTTTCAAATTAAACTCTTTAATATAATTTCGTTCCACCAAGGCATGTAATATTTTTTCAACTTATTAGGATAACAAATTTATAGTTGCAGATTTTGAAAATTATTTTCTGAAAGTTTGGACAAAATCCGGTTACTCTCCAATAAAAATGAATGTGATCTTGATTTTTTTATTTCTGATTTTTACCATATAGTATAATTGTTATTTAAAATTTATTTACTTTGGACTACAATATATATTATTGTTATTTTTATGAAATTGATCAGAATATAAAAACTATTCTGGTAATTTTATGGTTTGGTAATTACGCAGATTATGACAAAAGTATTTACCCTTTAAATATAGACCTTGATACAATTGTGCGAAAACAAACCTGATAGAATCCTCATCTTCCTATTGAATCTTACTTTCAACTGTTTCAATCACACCACTATTTTTATAAATTTAATTTGAAAGGAGATGTAAAATGAGAAAAATCTTTTTGATTATCATTTTGAGCCTGTTTGTTTTTTGTTCAACAGGGTATGCAGAACTAATAGACAACGGTGATGGTACAGTGACGGACACAAAGACAGGGCTGATGTGGCAGAAGGCAGTAGCCGGAACCAAAACCTGGGAAGCGGCCCTCGCTTACTGCGAAACCCTTGGGCTGGCAGGTCACAGTGACTGGCGACTGCCAAACCGAAGTGAGCTTAAGTCCCTTTTTGATTCTATATACGATAATCCCAGCATTAACAAAACGGTATTTCCCGATGCCATGTCATCCGGCTATTGGTCTTCTGATGCCTATGCCGATAATACGGACTACGCATGGGCCGTGTATTTCGGGGATGGCGATAACTACGCTATCGATAAACATAATAGCAGAGATATGCGGGCTGTTCGAAGTGTAAAGTGATGGGGTGTTAGAGGATTTAAAAAATTAATTATTATTATTTTTGGATTGTTCAGAGAGAGATTTTTGAGGTTGCCCAAACATCATTTTCAAATTGACCGCCACTGCTATTTTTATTCCAAAGAGCGAGTGTAGTAATTTGTTGCCTCAGCACTATCTCCAATTAAAATTATTTTGGCAGATCGTTTCTGAGTAAATTATATTTTCACCTAAGTTGAATTGTTGAAGTGCCTTTACAGGCCTCAAAGATGTTGATATAAAATTCCAAATTACATT
>NZ_JAUWQB010000152.1 GCF_030611305.1 Desulfobacula sp.
ATTCTTTTTGTCATGGAGGGATTCCACAAAGAGCTGGGGGAGGATAAATACCGCCCTGCTCCCTTGCTAAGGAAAATGGTCAGGGCCGGTTATCTTGGCAGGAAAAGCGGCAAAGGATTTTACGATTATACAAAATAAATAATTCGTTTGGAGAAAAATATGGCACAGCAAGTTGCAGACAGAAGGGATGTGGATTTTGTACTTCACGAACAATTAAATGTAGAACAGTTAAGTAAGCATGAACGATTTGCAGATTTCAATAAAAAAACCATTGACATGGTGGTATCTGAGGCACGGAACCTTGCGATCAAAGAGCTGCTTACCTGCCAGAAGGAAGCAGATGAACAAGGCTGTACCTTTAAAAACGGTACAGTAACCGTACCAGAAGTTTTTCATAAAGCCTATGCACTTTTCAGGGAAGGTGAATGGATTGCCATGTGTGATGATCCTGACTGGGGAGGACAGGGCATGCCTTCGGCCGTGGCACTGGCAGCCAATAATTATTTTAATGGTGCTAACTTTCCCTTTATGCTCCATAATATCTTGACTCATGGGGCGGGAAAACTTGTAGAATGCTTTGGCACAGACAAGCAAAAAGAACTTTTTCTTGAAAATATGTATACTGGCATATGGGGCGGCTCCATGCTTCTGACCGAGCCTGAAGCTGGATCTGATGTAGGGGCCTTGACCACAAAGGCAGTAAAAAATGATGATGGTACCTATACCATTTCCGGTAATAAAATTTTTATTTCCTCTGGTGAAAATGATCTAGTAGAAAATATCATCCATCCGGTGCTGGCAAGAATAGAGGGCGCACCTGATGGTACTGCAGGAATTTCTCTTTTTCTTGTTCCCAAAATCTGGATAAATGATGATGGAAGTTCAGGTGAATTTAATGACGTGGTCTGCACTGGTATTGAAGAAAAAATGGGAATCCACGGTAGCCCGACCTGTTCCATGGCTTTAGGGGGAAAAGGCCAATGCCGCGGCACCCTTCTGGGCAAGGAAAATAAAGGCATGAGCGCCATGTTTGTCATGATGAATGAAGCCCGGCTTCATGTAGGAATGCAGGGATTCTCATGTGCATCTGCCTCCTATCTAAACGCCTTGAACTATGCCAGAACCAGGATTCAGGGGAAACATCTGCTATCATCAGCTAAGGATGCTCCTATGGTTCCCATTATCCAGCACCCGGATATCAGGCGGACCCTTTTAACAATGAAATCTTATTCAGAAGGTATGCGAAGCATTCTTTTTTATATCGGTCTGCTGGAAGACAGGGTAAAGATCAGTGAAGACGATGCGGAAAGAACACGGTATCAGGCTCTTATTGATGTATTGATTCCAGTGGCCAAGGGCTATATTACCGACAGGGCATTTGAAATGTGCAGCCATGGAATCCAGGTTTTCGGCGGATACGGGTTTACAAAAGAATATCCCCAGGAACAGCTTTTAAGGGACTGCAGGATTACTCAGATATATGAAGGCACCAATGGGATTCAAGCCATGGATCTTCTGGCAAGAAAACTATCTTTACACAATGGTCAATCCTTTAAAAACCTTTTGGATGAGATCCGGAAAACCATTGATACAGCCAAAGAAATTAGTTGTATCAATAATTTTGCTTTAATTCTTGACAAAGCAGTTGTTAAATTGGAAGAGGTGGCTCACAACCTTGGGGAGACCGTCAGATCCGAAAACATAATGATGGCCTTTGCCAATGCTCAACCCTTCCTTGACGTAACCGGAGATATCGTCATGGCATGGATGCTTCTCTGGAGAGCTGTTGTGGCTACCCAAAAACTCGAACAAAAACCCAAAAAGAAGGATCTTGAATTCTATGACGGTCAGCTTAAGAGCACCCAGTTTTTTATTCATACAGTGCTACCGGTTTCAAACGGAAAAATGGAGGCTATGCTTTTCAATGATACAGCAGTTGTTGATATTTCCGAAGCTGCCTTTGGTAGCAAATAAATATCTGATAAGCGATTACTTATTGATATAATAAATAAAACTTGAGGAGATAAAAATGAAAGACATTGTAATTGTTTCAGCCTGTAGAACAGCTATTGGGACATTTGGTGGCACATTAAAAAATTCAAATGGGGCTACTATAGCTGCTGTAACCATGAAAGAAGCTGTGAAAAGAGCAGGGATTGAGCCTGGGATTATAGATGATGTAAGATATGGATGCTGCATCGAACATCATGACACCTTAAATACCACTCGTGTGGCAGCGCTCATGGCAGGCATACCGGACACAATTCCGGCGGTCACTGTGAATAGGGTCTGCATATCGGGCATGGAAGCCACCCTTTCCGGGGCTGCCATGATCCAAGCCGGAATGGTTGATGTGATCCTTTCAGGAGGTGTGGAGCATATGTCAGGAGTGCCATATACCGTGCCCAAGGCCAGATGGGGATGCCGCCTCCAGGATCAGCAATTTGTGGATGCCATGATTCATGCTCTTCATTGCGGTTCTCATATACTTCCCTTTGACAGTACTAGCCCTTTAGATACTGAAGAAGCACCAGCAAGCTATTTTATGGGTAAGCCTTATATCATGGGACATACTGCTGAATTTATTGCCCAGAAGTTTAATATCAGCAGAGAAGAAATGGATGAAGTGGCATTAAGAAGCCATAACAATGCAGAGCGTGCAACCAATGACGGATCTTTTAAAGAGGAAATTGTGCCGATTGAAGTGCCCCAGCGCAAAAAAGATCCTCTTATATTTGATAAAGATGAGCATTTCAGGCCAGGCATGACCATGGAAAAACTTTCGAGCCTGCCGGCAGCATTTATTCCTAAGACAGGAAAGGTTACAGCCGGAAATTCTAGCGGTCTCAATGACGGGTCCACAGGCATGATTATCATGTCAGCTGAAAAAGCCAGGGAACTTGGTCTTAACCCAATTGCAAGAATAAAAGCCTCCGGCATGGGTGCCTGTCACCCGACCATTATGGGCATGTCTCCGGTTCCAGCTGTGAAAAACCTTATGGAAAAAAGCAGTCTTACCATTGACGATTTTGATCTAATTGAAGTCAACGAAGCGTTTGCCTCGCAATACATCGGGTGTGAGAAAGAATTGGGCCTGAATCGGGAAATCACCAATGTGAATGGTTCCGGCATCGGTCTGGGACACCCTGTGGGATCAACTGGAGCAAGAGTCATGGTCACCTTGATCTATGCCATGAAAAAAAGGGGGGATAGTCTTGGCCTTGCCACGCTTTGCGGCGGCGGTGGAGTTTCCATGGCCTGTGCCATTGAAATGATTTAAGCAATTTTTTTTCACTCTTCAGGGCAAAATATTGCTTTTCCAGAATGTTTTGCCCTGTTTTTGGGAATATGCCTTGAAGTGATACCCATCAAAAAATTACATTGTAACTTCAATAAATCAAGGAAACCATCATGCCAGATGTAAAAAAAATAGGGAAAACCTTTATAACCAGAAAAAATAAGTATGCCGTTATAACATTCAACCGTCCGGAAAAGATGAATGCTCTTACACCGGAACTTTTTAACAGTATAAAAGAGGCGGTTGATGATGTAAAAAATGATGACAACATTAACGCAGTTGTTATTACCGGTGGTGGCGATCACTTCTCAGCAGGCGGGGATGTAAAAGGCGATATTGATCCGTTAAAGCATATGACTATTGATGAATTTAAGGCCTATTTCAAACCAATAAACCAGTTGTATCTTAGTTTGTACAACTTAAACAAACCTACAATTGCCGCCATTAATGGATATGCACTTGGTGCCGGTCTTGAGCTTGCACTTGTGTGTGATATCCGGATTGCGGCGGACAATGCACTTTTGGGAGAGTTTTTTGTCCGTATGGGGCTAGTACCTGAAACAGGAATGTGTCTTCTTCCAAAAATTGTTGGTCCGGGAATAGCCAAAATGATGTGTTTTACCGGCAAAGTATATAAAGCCGAACAGGCACTTGAAATGAAGCTGGTTGACCAAATTGTCCCGGCAGAAGACCTTTTAGGCACAGCGGAAGAACTCGCGGCAAAACTGGCAAAAGGCCCTGCCTCCATAAGACTAATGAAAGAAGCGATAAATAGACTGGGGAGTGTCTCCCTTGAAGAATCAATTGAACCGGTACTTAACTACCAGTTTGCGGCCACACGCACTGAAGACCACAAAGAAGCTGTTACTGCTTTTCTTGAAAAAAGAAAGCCTGTTTTTAAAGGATTGTAGACCCTGTGAAAGTAAATATCCTGGCCCTGAGGGCCAGGCTTTGGGTTTACCCCTGGAAGGGGATTA
>NZ_JAUWQB010000134.1 GCF_030611305.1 Desulfobacula sp.
TGATGTTGTTGTAGACCGACTGATCATTAAAGATGGTATTGAAAAACGCCTGACAGACTCCTTGGAACTTGCTCTTTCGTTGTCGGAGAGGCTTGTAACCATACTTGATCTGACCCGAAACGAGGAAACCCTTTTCAGTGAAAAAGCATCATGTGTTAAGTGCGGGGTCAGTTATCCTGAATTTACACCGGCGTCTTTCTCATTTAACTCGCCTCAGGGAGCCTGCCCCAAGTGCGACGGTTTAGGGTCAGTCACCCAGTTTGATCCGGATCTGATTGTCCCGGATCAAGCGCTTTCTTTAAGGCAAGGAGCGATAATCCCCTGGGAAAACAGGGATTCAGTTCAGTTTATGGAGTTTCTTGATGCCCTGGTTACCCATTATAAAGAAGATATTTATAAACCCTTCAAAGAGCTCTCTCCCAAATTCCAACAAATTTTGCTTTTAGGATCAAACAAAGAAGAAATACCATTTTATGTTGAAAGAATGGACAAAAAAATCGTTTATAAAAAAACCTTTGAAGGCGTGATTCCAAACCTGGAAAGACGGTATCTTGAAACAGACTCCAGCTATATGAGAGAAGAAATAAAAAAATTCTTGAATTTTAAAACCTGCTCTTTTTGTAATGGAACAAGACTCAATAAAGCATCCGGGTCTGTCAGGGTCGGGGATAAAACCATCTGGGAAATCACTTCTCTTTCCATACAACAATCAGTTCAGTATATCTCATCTTTAAGCCTTAAAGATAAAGACCAAATTATCGCAGCCAGAATTATCAAAGAGCTTGCGGAACGCTTGGGTTTTTTACAGGATGTCGGCCTTGAATACCTTAGTCTCGGCAGATCGGCTGCAACGCTGTCCGGCGGCGAAGCCCAAAGAATCCGTCTTGCCACCCAAATCGGATCTAAACTGACAGGGGTGCTTTATGTGCTGGATGAACCCAGTATCGGGCTCCACCAAAAGGATAATGCAAAATTATTGACCACCTTGATGAACCTTCGGAATCTTGGCAATACCGTATTGGTTGTTGAGCATGATGAAGAGACTATCCTTTCTTCCGATTATGTGATTGATATCGGACCTGCAGCAGGAATAAACGGCGGCGAGGTTGTTTTTGCAGGTCCTCCTGAAGAACTTATCAAATGTAAGACTTCATTAACCGGTCTTTATTTGTCCGGTAAAAAATATATTAAAATCCCTGAAAAAAGAAGAAACGGTATTGGAAAGTCATTAAGCATTTATCAGGCAAATTCAAATAATCTTAAAAAAATTGATGTCTCTTTCCCCATAGGATGTTTTACCTGTGTAACCGGTGTTTCAGGATCAGGAAAATCAACTCTTGTTTTATCCACACTTTATCAGATTCTTGCAAACAGGATCAACCGTTCCAGGAAAACTCCCGGCAGTTATAAAGATATCAAGGGCCTTGAACATATTGATAAGGTGGTTCATATTGATCAATCTCCCATCGGGAAAACGCCCAGAAGCAACCCTGGCACTTATACCCAGGTTTTTAATTATATCAGGGACCTGTTTTCCAAAACCCGCGAATCAAAAGCAAGGGGATACAAACCCGGCCGGTTCAGCTTTAATGTCAAAGGAGGCCGGTGTGAAGCCTGTACCGGTGATGGTATCATTAAGATTGAAATGCATTTTCTACCTGATGTCTATGTGGCCTGTGATGTCTGCAAGGGGAAACGATACAACAGGGAAACCCTGGATATCAGATATAAAGGTAAAAACATTGCCCAGGTTCTGGACATGACCATTAATCAATCGATTCGGTTTTTTGAAAATATCTCGTCTATCAGAACCAAACTTGCAACCCTCATAGAAGTCGGACTCGGATATATAAAACTTGGCCAAGCCGCCACGACCTTGTCTGGAGGAGAAGCTCAAAGAATAAAGCTGGCAAAGGAGCTGTCAAAAAAAGGAACCGGTAAAACCATCTATATACTGGACGAACCCACCACAGGGCTCCATTTAGATGATATTAACAAATTACTATTTGTTCTGAATAAACTGGTCGATTCAAAAAATACAGTGGTCGTGATAGAGCATAATCTTGATGTCATCAAATGTGCGGATCACATCATCGATCTTGGGCCTGAAGGTGGGGATAAAGGCGGAGAAATCGTTGCATTGGGAACACCTGAAGAAATCGCTCAAAATAAAAGGTCCTACACAGGCTATTATCTGAAAAAAATGCTAAACAAATAATTCAAGAAACAATTGCACAGATTGTCCTAAAAAAACCCGTAAATTCTTATTCAATGATACAGACATCTGAATCACAGGGACAGGCCCCATCAACCTCACAGGCATATGCAATTCTTGATGCCTGATCGAACATGGTTTTTTTAATCGGCTTAAATGAAAAAGATATCATATTTTCTTTTACAATCTCTTTATCAAGTAAATTTTCAAGCCCGGTAGCCATTACTTTTCCTGAATTCCCATCAAGAATCTCAGCATCCTCTCCATTGGTGACAACAACAATGGGGATCTGGTAAGGTTTAATTATTCTTGATACTGCCAGGGTAGAAAGTCTCCTGGTGACAAGGGAGCCGGGTGCATATTTTATCAGTGCAATGGTTTTCCCTTGATATTTGACAAGAAAATCAACTTTTATGGCAGCCTTTTTATGACCTGCGACAACCTCAAGGATTATATTGCTTTTAACATCTTTTTTTTCAAATCTGCCGTTTATTACAAGATTTTTTGCAATTTTTTGCCGGTATCTTTCATCAAGAGTGTCTGCTAAAACAGAACCGGTCAAAAAATCATTGAGTTTTCCGAGAACCAAATGATGGAGATTAGATTGATTTTCCATTTATGTTACCACCCTGGCTTAAGCTTAATGAAGCCGATTTATAAATATCACAGGTCGTTATAACTTTTTTTACTATTTCAATGTTAAGGATCCTGAAAGAAATTACAAGTTTTATTCATAGGATAGTTCGAGCATCTTACTCCTAATTTATTTTTTTTAGCAATTACAGGGTTAGCTATTTGAAGTTTTAAGCAATAATGATATATTAACTCGCTTAAAGAAAGCGGGAGTGAAATTTATGAAAACGGTCTACAAAGAATATATGGTTGATAAAACCAAAATCGGATTTATCCGGTTTATTTTTGAGGCCCATGAAGGTGTGGCGGTCGCGACAACCCTGGACCCCCAAAAGGGCCATATCAGGCTTGCAATCGCACCGGATCGTATGAAATCAGCCCAAATAATCGTTGAAGAGTTAAAAAAGGATTTTATGTTTAATGAAGTATAGTGGATATGCCTATATATATACTATTGGCTGTCAGATGAATGTATACGATTCTGAAAAACTGGCCTCAATTTTAAATTCTTACGGGTTTGAAAAAACCGATGATATGGATAAAGCTGACATTGTTGTTTGCAATACCTGTTCGATTCGGCACAAGGCAGAAGAAAAAGCATTTAGTTTTCTGGGCAGGTTTGCCAAAATTAAAAAAAGAAAACCTCATCTAATCACAGTCATGGCAGGGTGCGTGGCCCAGCAGGAGGGAAAAAAAGCATTTGATCGGGTTCCACATCTTGATATTGTCTTAGGTACCCAGGCATTTTCAAGATTTGGCCAGTATATTGATGCGGTAAAATCCGGAAAACAGAGAGTGGTGGATACTAAGGACTCCCAGATGATTTACGAATCCTTGCCGGATACCTCCTGTTTTGACGAAAATAAAATATCCAGATTTGTCACCATTATGCAGGGGTGTGATAATTTTTGCACCTATTGTGTGGTGCCTTATGTCCGGGGCAGAGAAAGAAGCCGTAAACCCGAAAGTATTGTAGAAGAAATCTCTTTACTTGCCAAGTCCGGTGTTAAGGAGGTAACCCTTTTAGGGCAAAATGTAAATTCCTATGGTCAAAAAGAAGGCCAGATTTCATTTGTGCAGCTTTTGGCTAAAATAAATGAAATAAACGGAATCCATCGGATACGATTTGCCACATCCCATCCAAAGGACCTTTCCATGGATCTGGTTTATGCCATCCGGGATCTTGATAAAGTCTGCAACCATCTTCATCTGCCGGTACAGTCCGGATCAAATAAAATTCTTAAAAAGATGAACAGAGGATATACCCGAGAGAAATATATGGACAGGATTTCCGACTTAAAAAAACAATGTCCTGATATTGCACTTTCAACAGATATTATTGTTGGGTTCCCATCGGAAACCAATGAAGACTTTAATGATACTATGAATCTTTTGCGTGAAATTGAATTTGATTCCATATATGCTTTTGCATATTCTGACCGATCATCCGCGCCTGCAGCAAAGTTTTCCGAGCAGATTGACGAAAAGGAAAAAAGGGAAAGGTTGAATAATCTCTTACAATTACAGGAACAGTATACTGGAAAGAAGAACAAAGAACTGATCGGGAAGACATTAGAAGTCCTTGTTGAAGGTAAAAGCGTAAAAAAACGGGATGGATTTAAACAGATCCTAGAAAATCTGGAACAGATGGTAGGACGGAATGAGTCCAATAAAATCGTGCATTTTCCATCCGAACATGTCAATATAGGCGATATTATCAAGATTAGAATTGAAGATGCATATCCCCATTCATTGTGGGGCCATCCTGTAGGAGCTTGGCTATAAATGAAAAAGAAAGCTGTAAAGATCGGGCGGAATACCCTCTGTCCATGCGGAAGCAAAAAAAAATATAAGAACTGCTGCCGAAACAAAAAAATAGAAATCAGCATAAAGGAAGAATACAAACGAAGATATGATATCCATTTAAAAGAATCCCACCAGATCGAAGGCATTAAAAAATGCGGGGAGCTTTTAATGTCAATTCTCAACCGGGTTGAAAAAATGATTAAACCCGGACTCAAAACAGAAGATATTAATATTTTTGTTCATGAAGAAACCATTAAGGCCGGAGCGATTCCGGCACCCTTAAATTACAGGGGTTTTCCCAAAAGTGTCTGTACCTCGGTCAATGACGTCATCTGTCACGGCATACCCGGCGACCGTGTTTTAAAAGACGGCGATATTGTCAATGTGGATATCACACCCGTACTTAACGGGTATTATGCGGATGCCAGCAAAACTTTTTTTGTGGGAACGCCTACTGAACAAGGGAAAAAAATTGTCAGTGTAGCTGCCGAATCCTTAAAAAGAGGGATTGAAACAATAGCTCCCGGTGCAACATTGGGAGATATCGGTTTTGCCATTCAAAGTTATGCAGAGTCTTGCGGCTGTTCTGTGGTTCGGGAGTTTGTCGGTCATGGGGTGGGTATTGATTTTCATGAGCAACCCCAGGTTCTCCATTTCGGGACCAGTGGGAAAGGGATCTGCCTTGTTCCCGGTATGGTGTTTACCATTGAGCCCATGATTAATCTAGGGAAAAAAGAGCTTCATGTACTTGAAGACCGGTGGACAGCAGTCACCGATGACGGGTCTTTGTCTGCACAGTTTGAGCAGACCCTGGTGGTAACTGAAAACGGATGGGAAAGCTTGACACCTTATGAGCTTTAAAAGCTTAGGAATTACTTTTTTCATCTAATTGAAAAATTGAGAGTCCTTTTTGCTTTTGTTCTTTTGATTGGGGGCAACGGATAGTTTTTCGCAAAAACAAAAAGCCTCTGGACGGTATCCCATCCAGGGGCTTTAATTTTTCAAGTCACCAAGATGACTCTTTTAAAACAAATAAAACGGTTAACTATAACACGGTTACATTTGTTGCTGCAGGACCTTTCTGTCCATCTTCGATGTCAAATGAAACACGGTCCCCTTCATTCAGAGATTTAAAACCTGTTGAATTAATACCTGAGTGATGCACAAATACATCTTTTCCGTCTTCCTGTTCGATAAATCCAAAACCTTTTGTGTCGTTAAACCATTTTACGATACCATTAGCCATGTTGGCAGTCTCCTGTAATAAAAATAAAAAATAATACCACTTTCTAACTTTAAGGGTAATACCACTTTTTTTTGTTGGGAATATACACCTTTAGGATGAAACCTCTGCGCTTTACATAAAACAGCGCGAATTTTGTTATATTATACGAATAACGGAAAAAGTCAACCACTAAATCTGGATATTTGCCATAAGAATCAAATTTTTATACATCTGCCATAAACCCGTTACGATCCAGGTTATCTTATCCGTCCAGTGCCTGAATAATTTTTTAAAGTTCTCAAAGGTCTTCCATTGAACAGCAGAAACTCG
>NZ_JAUWQB010000104.1 GCF_030611305.1 Desulfobacula sp.
TATACCGCTTCCTCAAAAGATAAAATCCATCAAATCCACCCCCTGATTTTGTAGGCACTACGCCATTTTGAGTGGATAGCTGTATCCCTTGACTGGCAGGGCTTTTCCAGTTTTGTGTATCTACAGCTGTCGAACACGAGGTTACGTTAGTAGAATTCTTTTCAAAAATAAGCACTTATACTTATTGACGAATCACTTCAAACTTACTAAGAGATTGTAATGGATTATTAATCCATTATAAAGCCTGTTGAGAATTAGGGACGAGAAAACCCATGGGCCATTCATGATAGACGAGCCTTTGGGTATAAAATCGTAATATAAACTACTTACAGGAGATCACATATCCAAGTTGTTATAAATACTCCAGGCACCATGATCAAGCAGAAAGATGAGATTTTTCGCTTTCAGAATAAGGAAAATATACTTGATCTTTCTCCCATGAAAATTGAATCGATTATCATCTCTAATAAAGCCATGATCAGCACACAGGCCATATCCCTTGCGCTTGAAAATAATATAGATCTGGTTTTCCTTGACAAGTACGGCTTTCCCATTGGAAGGGTGTGGTTTTCAAAAATGGGTTCAACCGCTCTGATTCGAAGGAAACAACTTGATGCTGCGAATTGTGAGCTTGGACTGAAACTTGTGCTTGATCTTATCAGGCAGAAAATAAACAACCAGGTCGCATTCCTGAAAAAACTCAAGTATTCAAGACCGGACAGAAAAGAGCTTTTTCCGGTCCCGCTTCATACCATCCAGGGTTCTCTTGAAGCCCTTGATCGTAACTTTAAGGATCTTGAAGAATCCCGTTCAATAATCATGGGGCTTGAGGGTTCGGCAGGTCGGGCATATTTTTCATGCATATCAAAAATTATGCCTGAAAAATATCGGTTCAAAGGCCGCTCAAAAAGACCGGCAAAAAATCCTTTTAATGCGGTGTTAAACTATTGTTATGGTGTGCTTTATTCCCGGGTTGAAAAAGCATGTATTATTGCCGGCCTTGATCCTTTTGTAGGGTTTATGCATACAGACAACTATAATAAAAAATCCCTTGTCTTTGACCTGATAGAACCTTTCAGGATTTTTGCCGAACAAACGGCAGTCTATCTTTTTACAGGTAAAAAAGCAAAAGACGAATATTTTGATATCAAAGAACATTCCTGTTCCCTCAATGACAAGGGAAAGCCTTTGGTGATTGATTCTCTTACCAAGCATCTGGAAGAAAAAGTCAGATACAAAAGAAGAAACGTGAAACGGAAACATATTATCAGCCATGAAGCCCATAAACTTGCAAACATTCTTCTTGAAGATGAGGCAGTTGAACACCCGGACTGGCTGGATATAAAGGAATTTTAATATGGCTAAAATTCTTGCATGGATCATGTATGATATTGCTTCAAACAAAACCAGGAACAGGGTGGCAAAAAAATGCAAAAAATATGGCATGACAAGGGTTCAGAAAAGTATTTTTCTGGGTAAACTGGATATCAATCGCTTTGATGAACTGGCAGAAATCTGTCTGGACGAAATAGACGAGGAAACAGACAGTGTTTACCTCTTTCCTTTCTGCCAGGAAGATTTCAGGCGTATTCAGGTCCTTGGACAGGGATTTGATAAAAAATTGGTGAACGATGAGATTTTGTCAAAATTTTTTTGACCGATAACAAGGTAAAACATTAATGAAAAAAGCAATTCTCTATTTTAACAATATCAAACTCTATCCTTCCCAAATTCATAAATTGCGGGGATATGTCGGCAATGTATTTGCAGAATATGACCTGATTCACAACCATGATGCTGATACCGGGAAAAGCATATACAGGTATCCTTTGATCCAGTTTAAAATTATAGACAATATCCCGTGTATCGTTGCTTTGACAGAAAAAGCGGTTCAAATTTTTACTGAGATTTTTATGACTCTTGATCAAATTGAAATTGAGGGAAGAAAGATCCCGATTAATGAAAAAGATTTAAAAATCGAAATAGTTGATTTTGGTTTTTCCCAGGAAACATTCATGTATGAATTCATCACTCCCTGGGTCGGCCTGAATCAGAAAAATTTTGCAATTTTTATCAATCTGAAAAACCAGAAAGAGAAAAATGATCTGTTGAAAAGAATACTGATCGGAAACATCCTGTCCATGTCAAAGTACCTTGATCTTCAACTTGAACAGAATCAGAAAATCAATACCGACCTACAGTTTCAGCAAACAAAAGTCACCTTAAAGAGTCAGCAGATGATCGGTTTTAAAGGTATGTTTAAAACCAACTTTATAGTTCCAGATCATATGGGGTTGGGAAAGTCAGTGTCTCGCGGGTTTGGAAGTGTTAAAAAAATTCTATGAAATTAAGAGGTAGAAAATGAGCCTGTCTTACAAATTATGGAAAATCGGTAGTGTGCTTTCGGAAAAAGACATTAAGGACGTTATTAAACTGAATCCGGACGCCAGTTTTAATGATGGAGAACAGCCCGAGTATATCAATCTTGATTTCAATATAAAGGATTCTGCGGTTGTTTCTTTGGTGTTAAGAAAGAAAGCGATCTCGAAAGATAAAATGTTTTTTACAAAAAAAATGGGCGGAGCCGGAGGTGGAATTTATTACTTGTATCCAAACCTTCAATTAAAAATCAAGGAAAATGAAAGTATCAAGAGCAAACTCCCCCTTCTTGTAAATACTATGGGAAAGAGCGTAATTTGTTTTTCACAAAATGAGAATCAGGAAAGTTCTCAGGCTATTGTTGATTTTTTTGACCAGCGTTCTGATGATGAGGTCTTGGCCTCGTTGGATGAAATCAAAGGTGGATACTTCTGGTTCTGGATATCTGTCAACGGTCAGTCTCTGCCGGAAATCATGCCGGAAGTATGGCAAAACTGGTATGAAACTCCTGTCAATAAACTGAAAGAATCAAGCGTCGGGTATGATATTTTTACGAATCAGGAAGCTCTGGTCGGCTACCGTCCGGAATTCAAAATTTTCTCCTATGACCAGTATCATGATTCATTAAATTATAGGGTCAAGGAAAATCTTCCATTATCCCTTGAAAGTGCCAAAAACATAAAGCTGGCATGGATCTATATTCTTGAAAAACTGGCATTTTTCTATAAGGGACTGGAATATATTATTATTCCAAACATGATATCTGATGATAAAAAAGCCTTTCAGGAAGTTTTAAGCCGCCTGGTCCTGGCTAATAATGCAACAAAAAGAAAACCCGGAAAGCTGGATGCTTTTAGAAAACAGGAAAAGAAATTAAAGCTTGTTTTAGATCAATATAAAAAAAATAAACATGGCAAGAAGGACACCGGGAAAGCGAAGAATGGGGAAATTGAAGAGATTGATAAAGAATATAGAAAAACCATTGCCGAAATTCAAGCGCGGGATACGGGTCTGATAACGGAATTTAAAGAACAGGCAGATCATTTGGGTGATTTGAAAAATTCAGTCACCCTTGATTTTATTTTTACCGCAATAAACCGGACAAATCTTTCTTTTGAGGTGAAAGGTGCTATTGAAGATGTTGTTCCCAGCAGGCTGGCAAGGCTTGTGGATGCGATGAAATCATTTGGCATTGAAGATAATATTACATTGCATTCAAAGAACCGGGACAAGATTTATCTTCAAGATTATTTTAACCGGGATGAACTTTATCTTGTCATAAATAAATCCCAAAAACAGAATAAAAATCGCATTTTACAGGAAAGACTGCATCTGTCCCGTCTTTTGCTCACGGAGGAAACAATAACAATAGAGGATCTTCTGGCAAGATTTGAATTTCACAGGGAGTCTGATTATGCACATAAAAAACGAATGAATAATGGAATAATGGATTGGATTAATTTCCCTGAAAATTATACCCATCAGGAAAATAAGTTAATGGAATTTTTCCATGCAATAAAAAAAATCAAGGAGTAAGTGTATGTCGGAAAAGAAAAGTTCATTTGATGATTGCTTCCTTGTAAGAAAGGAAACAGATACCACAGGGTTTTATGGGAACTCTGCCATTCAGAAAGCCTATTTTATCGGGGCCTATGCCAAGGCAGTTATTAACCATTCTTTTTTTTCTCCTGTAAGCAAGGGGAATGTCACTTTTAAAAACTGGCTTTCAGGCCAGATCATCAATTACCGGAACCTGGACCGGATTTTTGAGATGGCGTTCAGATATGAGCAAAAACTCAAATTGAGGATTCGAAATGATTCAGAGGTAAGAAAACTTGCCCATGAAACACCTGAATCCAAATCAAGGGGGATATCCGGCTCAAAAATCACCTATGCCTTTGTTGCAGGATTTGACGATTATGGCAAATTTTCAAAGGCAGAGCAGGCAAAAGAGAATGAATAAAAAAATAAAGGAGAAAAAAATGAATAATCGTGCAAAACACAGTGAGCTGCTTTTTGTTTGGGATGCAAGAATGTGTAACCCCAATGGTGATATGGCAAGTGATAATGCCCCCAGATTTGATGATGTGGATGAGAAAGCCATTGTCAGTGATGTCCGCATTAAACGAACCATCCGGGATGATCTTCAATACCGAAAACAAGAATTGATTTATATTAACAACGAGGAAATTATTGCCCATGGGCTTAATGCCGAAGACCGCTTTAAACAGATAAAAGATGAAAGTGATTTAAAAGAGCCTTTGGATGTTTTCCTCACCTGTATTGACAATAGGCTGTTTGGCGGCGTGGCACCCAAAAGCAATATTCAGCTAGTTGGGCCGGTCCAGTTTTCATGGACAAAATCGTTGAATAAAACAGAAACCATTCTTAAATCCGGCACAGGCGCCTTTGCAACCAAGGGGAAGGATGGCGAAGCGAAATTTAAAAAGACCTTTCGTGCGGATAATTATATCCCCTATGGACTTTTTGCCATGTACGGCACGATCAACAGACTCCAGGCGCTTAAAGCAAATACAACAGAAGAGGATATCCAAAAAATGCTGGATTCCCTCTGGTTCGGTACCAAACTGCTCAATACCAGGAGCAAGGTGGGTCAAAAATCAAGGATGCTCATCAGAATCATTTACAAGGAAGACAATAGTTATTTTATCGGTCTTCTGGACGAGCTAATCGGATTGGGGAACGAAGAGAGTGATTTGATAAGACAGATCAGTGAAGCTGAGATTGATTTCTCAAAGTTTATTTTGGCCGTTAACAAAGCAGAATCCTATATTGAATCTGTTGAAATCGTCTGTGATGATTCATTAGAACATTACAAAAAAGAACTCGAACAAATCAAGAATGTGAAAATAATGGATGAAATGGAATTTGCATCTCTTGGTCGTCAGAGTTGATAATGTGGGGTGCCTATGTTTTGTTTTAAATTATGGAGTAACTTCGGTGTATTCAGGGATCCGTTGACCATTACCCAGAATCTTACCTTCCCCATTCCGCCTAAAACAACAATAGGGGGGATGATGGCAGCTATTCTTGGGATTGATTATAATACGTATTTCAATGACCCTGAATACTTTGATTTTAAATATTCCTTGGTGCTTGAAAAACCGATCAGGAAAAAAAGCTTTGCTCAGAATTATGTGGCAGATTACACAAAGGTATCGGAAACTAAAATCAGCACCATGGAAAAATATTTTAACGCCAGAAAGAAATATAATGAGCTTGTTCAGGAAAAAAAAAGATTGGACGATTGTTCTGAACTATCCAAAAAAGAAGAAAAATTTTTAATGACTGCTGATAAAAAAATCGAAGCAGAATTTAAAAAATTAAAAAATGGATCGGATAATTGTTCGAAGGTTTTCAATAGCAGTTTCAGATCACCGAAGCCAATTTTCAGGGAGCTTCTCATCGACCCTGAATATCTCATCTTTGTAAAAGATTTCAAACATGAAGAACAGATCATTCCACTCCTTCAGACTCATTTTAGTGCATTTTACTTTTATATGGGGAATAGTGAATTCCCGGCTAATTACAGGTTGCTGGACTGTGAATGGGGATTGGAAGGATCGAACATCCTGAATTCTTTTACAGCAAACCCCTCAAAAATTGTTTTTGAAGAAGATAAAAAATATACCAATGTTTATATGGCCACCAAAACCATTGGGGCAAGAGAATATAGAGAATATAAAAACTTTATTCTGTGCGACAAATCTATTTTGTTGAAAGATGAAAAACAGACTTTTGCTGTCAAAACAAATACAGGAAAATATTATTGTGAATTTGTTTGATATTGAAGAAAAATATTGGTCCCATCCGAACTATCCCGTTCAAAAGCATTTAATCAATATCGCAGCCTCCTTTGCGGAGGATTCTCACAAGGAGGCTGCATTTTTTCATGATATAGGAAAACTTACAGATGAATTTCAAAAATATATAAAAAATCCCGACCATGCAAGACGAACGACCCATGCCCTTGAAAGCGCTTTGATCTATTTGACGAATAAAAATCATAAGATTACACCGGAATCATTTGCTATTTTTTACGCTATACTGAAACACCATGGGGATCTTGAAAATACTAATAACTTTTTAGATGACAAGCTGTCTTTCATAGATGATTTGTTGGAAGCATATCCTGGTATTGAAAAAAGGTTAGGAAAAATCTGTGAGAGAATATGCCTGCCACTTGATTTGGATCTGGATGAAATCTGTTCTTTCTTTGACCAGGAAGACTTTGTACAGGAACATGATCTTGAATCGTTTCAAAATTATTTTTTAATTAAAGATATTTTCTCCAGATTAATTTTTTCAGACAAATATGAAGCAATTTTCAAAGAACCCTATTCAGAAAAAAAATCGTGTCAATGGGAAACATATATTTCAAATCTTGTTAAATTAGTTGAATCAAAAAACAATAAAATGGCTTTTGTGAGAAACCAGGCACGTGAAGAAATCATAAACACCTACAGCAGGAATAAAGATAAAAGTATTTTTATAATTGAAGCGCCGACTGGAATCGGGAAAACCTTTTCCGCACTGCATCTTGCCCTTAAAATTTGTCATGACAAAAATAAAAAAAGAATTATTAATGCCTTGCCCATGACATCCATAATCGACCAGACTCATGAAGAATACAATTTGATTTTAGAAAAGGACGATCTGCTTAAGTTTCACCATTTAACCCATTCAAAAAATTACATATCCCCTGATAATGAAGAGAAAAATGAAAAAGAATCTTCTTCGCAGCAACAAAATGATTTTATAGCCATGTCATGGTCTTCGGATACGGTCATTGTGACAACTTTTAATCAGCTTTTAAATATTTTTTATTCAAATAAAAACAGGGATCTTGTCAAATTTTGGACAATTCGGGATTCTGTTATTATTTTGGATGAAATACAGGCAATACCAAGGATGCTGATTCAGGATCTTGCAAAAACCATAACCTTTTTATCAAAAAGTTTTAATATTGATTTTATTTTAATGTCAGCAACAATTCCGGCAATCAAACAATATATCTCCCAGAACATACTGGCTGAACTGCTTGACAACCGGTATTTTTCAATGGATTTTAATAACCGGTATTCGATTCAGATCAATACTCAGATCAATAATATGGACTCCCTTCTTGCTGCGACAAAAATTCATTATAACAGCAATCGCTCTTTATTATGTGTAGTAAATTCAAAAAAACTGTCATTAGATCTCTATAGCGAGGTAAAAGAGAATTTTAAAAAGGATATTTCATACTCTGAGTTATTTTTTTTAAATACAAATATTATTCCAAAATGCAGGGCCAATATAATCAGTACAGTAAAAAAGAGGTTGAAAGAGAAACAAAAAACCCTGCTCATTTCAACTCAGGTTGTTGAAGCGGGTGTCGATCTTGATTTCGACTTTGGTATCAGGGAATTTGCTCCTCTTTACAGTATGATTCAAGCCGCCGGACGTATAAATAGAGAAAACAGAGAAGGAATGAACAAAAGTGCTAAACTGTTAGTAACTGACAAAATAGGTTATTGCCCATATCATCCTACAGATCTTTTGAAAGAAGAGATTTTAGAATTATTTTCTTCAGAGGTAAATGAAAATAGAATACTTCCACTCCTTAAGAAATATTTTCAAATCGTCGTGGAAAGGGTAGCCCCAGATCCTTTATTATATCAGGAGATGCGAAAGCTTGAATTTGAAACAGTGTATCGCACTTATCTAAATAATTTTATGAAAGAAATTCCGAATATTGCCCCTGTTTTTATTGAAATAGAAGAGGATCTGCACCAATTATTTTTATTAAAAATTGATAACATTCATGAAAAAATGAAACAGCCGGGAAAATCCATGGAAGGTAAAATGGATTGTAAGAGCAAATTAAAAAGTATACTCAAAGAAATATCCCAATATGTTATCAATGTTTCAATGGATGAAACAGCCGGATTACAAGATTTACATGAAATAGTTCAGATCAAAGTTTGTCCATATAAATTTGTCAGAAATAAAACAAAATACTGTTGTGAAAAAGGCTGGTTAGGAGAAGAGACGTTAACACTATCTTTTTAACACAGGCCAAATAATAATTTATTAAAAGGAGGATGGGCATATTCTAAGTCATCCACAAAAAGTTGTATCAATAACGCCCTCAATGCTCATTGAATATACATTTTGTCCCCGGTTTATCTATTTCATGTTTGCCTTGGATATTCCCCAGAGGGAAGAAAAACGGTTTAAGGTTATTAAAGGTCGGAAAATCCATGAGCAAAAAGCAAGCTTCAATAAGGAATATTTGCGCAAAAAACTTGGTGTGGTTGAAAAACAAAGCAATGTTTACCTTTCATCAAATCGATATCATATCAGGGGAATAATTGACGAAGTGTTGACTTTTGCTGACAATACAATGGCACCCCTTGATTTTAAATATGCAAAATATAAAGAGATAAATTATAAAACACAAAAGATCCAGGCACTGTGCTATTCTTTAATGATAGAAGATAATTATGGGAAAAAATCAAACAGGGCATACATTATTTATACACGATCAAAAAATAAACTTATTGAATTAGAATTTAATGAAAAGGATAAATCGGAATTGAAAAAAAGTATCAAAGAAGTTATTCACATTCTTAAGACGGGATTTTATCCCAGACGGGCATCATCTATAAAACGATGTGTCGACTGCTGTTATAAAAATATCTGTGAAAGCTAAAAAATGCTGAAATTATCTTTAAAAACAGATTGCTATGTTTACTTTTGTAATCATTAATTTAAGAAAAAGGGGTTGATTACGTTAAATTATATAGATATCTTGATCTTTGAAAAAATGTTTAACATACTTAAAATTAAAAGGTATTTTAAGAAATAAGGGTCTGAATTCCATATCCAGAAAAACAAGGATTGAAACTTTCTTGCAGGATATTCTCAAAAATACAAAGAAATGTCTGAATTCCATATCCAGAAAAACAAGGATTGAAACAATGATAAAGGGAAACAAAGATTATTTTCTAAAGTTTGTCTGAATTCCATATCCAGAAAAACAAGGATTGAAACTTAAGTGCAAATGATATTAACAATTATCCTATCCAGTCTGAATTCCATATCCAGAAAAACAAGGATTGAAACTATCGGAGAATACAACCGGACACCGACTTATAGATTGTCTGAATTCCATATCCAGAAAAACAAGGATTGAAACTCTTTAAAAGCCAAGTTGGGCAAAGATTATGAAATGTCTGAATTCCATATCCAGAAAAACAAGGATTGAAACCCTGTAAGGCTTCCAAGACGGTGCCCTTATGGATACGTCTGAATTCCATATCCAGAAAAACAAGGATTGAAACTGGAATGAG